>NZ_JBSFPX010000121.1:0-22398 GCF_053588415.1 Mycobacterium sp. NPDC003449 | reverse complement strand
AAACCAGCAGGTCGTCAGTCGGAAGGTGGGTCATCACCAGCGGCGAACGAGCAAGACCATCCTCACCCGAACCGGTTGGACACAATCAATGTCGGCAGGTGCGGGTAGCATTCCCGCTATGTTCGAACAGTTGTTTGATATCGATCCCGGGGCCAGTGAGGAAGAGCTGCGCGCCCAGGTCGAGACGTTCGAGCGGATGAAGTCGGCCGCCGCGGCGGCGCAGGCCCGCGCGACGGCGTTGTGGGCGCAGAAACGCCGTGCGGCCGAGATCGCCAGCGGAGTGCCCGCGCGCCAGCGTGGTCGGGGATTGGCCGGTGAGGTGGCGTTGGCTCGCCACGTTGCTCCGGTGTGCGGCGGAACCCACCTGGGAATGGCCACCGCCCTGGTTCACGAGATGCCGCATACCCTGGCCGCTTTGGAGTGCGGGGCGTTGTCGGAATGGCGGGCCACGCTGATCGTGGGGGAGTCGGCGTGTTTGAGTGTCGAGGATCGGCGCTACCTGGATGCCGAGCTGTGCGCCGATCTCGCCCGCCTGGAGGGTTGGGGCAACGCCAGGGTGAAGGCCGAGGCCAAGAAGATCGCGGCCAGGCTGGATGCGGCGGCCGTCGTGGCGCGTGCGGCGAAAGCCGCCGAGGACCGCTGCGTGATGATCCGGCCGGCACCCGACACCATGACGTATGTGACCGTCCTGTTGCCGGTCGCGCAGGGTGTGGCGGTGTATGCGGCGCTGAAGCGTGCCGCCGACACGATATTCGACGGCCGGTCACGCGCCCAGGTCATGGCCGACACGTTGGTGCAACGGGTCACCGGCCGGCCGGCCGAACAACCCGTGCCGGTGTCGCTGAACCTGGTGATGGCCGACACCACCCTGGCCGGTGACGATGACGCCCCGGCGTGGCTGGCCGGTTACGGTCCGGTCCCGGCGGGGTTCGCCCGCACCCTGACCGGCGATGCGGTGCGGGACAAGGCGACGAAGGCGACGCTGCGGCGGTTGTACCGCCATCCGCGAAGCGGTCAGCTGGTCGCGATGGAGTCGCGGTCGCGGATCTTCCCGAAGGGTTTGGCGAGGGTGCTCGACCTGCGGGACCAGACCTGTCGAACCCCGTACTGCGATGCGCCGATTCGCCACCACGACCACGCCGTCCCGAAGCGCCGGGGCGGCCCGACGAGTGCGCGCAACGGGCTCGGCGAGTGCGAAGCATGCAATTACGCCAAAGAAGCACCGGGCTGGTCGGTCCGCACCAGCGAGATCGACGGCACCCACACCGCCGACTTCACCACACCGACCAACGCCGTCTACCGATCGACCGCACCACCGCTGCCGGGGCCACCGCGCAGATCGGTGAGCGTGATCGAAGGCGGGTTGAGCATCGACCTCGTCACATTCGACGCTGCGTGAGCCTCACTCCAGGTGTTCGGACAGCTCCAGCCAGCGTGACTCGAGCTCGGCCACTTGGCTTTCCAGTTCGCGTAGCTCACCGGTGAGCCGGCCGAGGCCGATGTGATCGGACTGGTCGTGGGCGGCGAGCTGGTCGTGCTTGCCGGCGATCCGGTCGGCGAATTTGGCCAGTGACCGGTCGATCGAGGAGATCTCCTTCTCGATGCTGCGCAGCTCTGCGCCCGACTTGCTTTGGGCGGGAGTGGGTTCCTGACGGGGTGTGGGGCTGCTTGAAGGCCGTTGTGACGCCAGCCGCAGGTACTCGTCGACGCCGCCGGGCAGGTGCCGCAGCCGGCCGTCGAGGATCGCGTACTGCTGGTCGGTGACCCGCTCCAGCAGGTACCGGTCGTGTGACACCACGATCAGGGTGCCCGGCCAGGAGTCGAGCAGATCCTCGGTGGCGGTGAGCATATCGGTGTCGACGTCGTTGGTGGGCTCGTCGAGGATCAGTACGTTGGGCTCCGACAGCAGCACCAGAAGCAGCTGCAGGCGGCGCCGTTGCCCGCCGGAAAGCTGACCGACCCGGGTGGAGAGCTGGTCGCGGGCGAAGCCCAACCGCTCCAGCAGCTGCGCCGGGGTGAACTCCTTGCCGTCGATCTGATAGCCGGTCTGCAGGCGGCCGACGACCTCACGGACCATATCGCCCGCCACCGCATCGAGCTCACTGGACTGCTGATCCAGGATCGACAGGCGCACGGTCTTGCCCCGTTTCACCCGCCCGGCCGTCGGCGTCACCGACCCCGAGATCAGGCCCAGCAGAGTGGATTTGCCCGCGCCGTTGGCCCCGACGATGCCGGTGCGTTCACCCGGCCCGATCCGCCATTCGATATCGCGCAGGACCTCCCGGTCACCGTAGGCGACCGACACGTCCAGCAGGTCGACGACGTCCTTGCCGAGGCGGGACATCGCCACCCGGGACAACTCGACGGTGTTGCGCAGCGGCGGCACATCTGAGATCAGCGCGTTGGCCGCGTCGATCCGGAATTTCGGCTTCGAGGAGCGGGCCGGCGGCCCGCGGCGCAGCCAGGCCAGTTCCTTGCGCATCAGGTTCTGCCGCTTGGCTTCCGAGGCCGCGGCCTGACGGTCCCGCTCGACCCGCTGCAACACGTAGGCGGCGTAACCACCCTCGAAGGGTTCGACGATGCTGCCGTGGGTACCGGCGGCGCCGGGGTGCACCTCCCAGGTGGTGGTGGCGACCTCGTCGAGAAACCAGCGGTCGTGGGTGATCAGCAGGAGCCCGCCGGCCCCGCGGCCCCAGCGGCCCCGGAGATGTCCGGCCAGCCAGGTGATCCCCTCGATGTCGAGGTGGTTGGTCGGCTCGTCGAGGGCGACCACATCCCAGTCGCCGATCAACAGCGCGGCCAGCTGCACCCGGCGACGCTGGCCGCCGGAGAGCGTGGCGATCCTGGAATCGAACCCGATGTCGGACACCAGCCCGCCGATGACGTCGCGGATGCGGGCGTCGCCCGCCCACTCGTGCTCGGGGCGGTCGCCGACCAGCGACCAGCCCACGGTGCGGTCGGGCTGCAGGGTGTCGGCCTGGTCCAGGGCGCCGACCCGCAGCCCGCCCCGGCGGGTGACCCGGCCGGAGTGTGGGGTGATGCGTCCGGTCAGCAGACCCACCAGTGTGGACTTTCCGTCGCCGTTGCGGCCGACGATGCCGATCCGGTCGCCCTCGCTCACGCCGACGGTGACGGAGTCGAACACCACCCCGGTCGGGTACTGCAGGTGAAGGGCTTCGCCCCCGAGTAGGTGTGCCATCGCCAGCCGATGATATTTGTGCCGGCCACGAGAGCTTGCATCGGACGTCGTTCCGAGTTAACCGGCAGTTAGAACTAGTTATCTAGACATGTAGATACCGAAGCCGATCAAGAGATGGGAACCCCATGTCCGTACGCACGATGCTCACGGGTGCGGTCGCGGTGTTGTCCGCCGCGACGCTCACGGTCGGCTGCAGCGGTCCGTCGACGGATACGGCGCAGCCCGGCACCGTCCGCATGGCCGTCACCGACCTGCAGGGCCTGGAAGAACTGCAACGCGAGTTCGGTGCCTTCGAGAGCGAGTTCGAGAAGCAGTCCGGCCTCGATCTGGAATTCTTCGCGGTCAACGATCGCACGGCGGCGGCCGCGGCGCTGCAGGCCGACCGCGTCGACGTGGTGTTCACCGGGCCCGCCGAATACGTCGTCATCCACGAGCGCACCGGCGCCGAGCCGATCGTGGCGATCGAACGCGACGGCTACCACTCGTGCATCTACACCAGGGCCGACAGCGGCATCACCGACCTCGACGGGCTGCGCGGCAAGAAGGTCGCCATGTCCGATGTCGGGTCCACCAGCGGTCACCTCGGGCCGGCGCAGATGCTCGTCGACGCGGGCATCAATCCGAGCACCGATCTCGAAGTGCTCACCGTCGGCGACGCCGTGCACGCATCACTCAAACGCGGCGACGTCGCCGCGGTCGGCATCGGTTACCACGATTACCAGCAGTTCATGGCCGACGACGATCCCGCGGGGTACCGGATGCTCGCCGAAGGGCCGACCCTGCCGCCGGATCTGCTGATGGCCCGCGCGGGGCTCGACGACCAGACGGTGACCACCATCCGCGACACCTTCCAGGACCACTTCGACGTGCTGCTGCCGGCCATGCTCGAGGGCAAGGACAACGCCAAATACCAGAACGCCAAACTCGTCTCGGTCACCGATACCGACTACGACGAGGTGAGGTCGATGTACCGGGCCGTCGGCGTCGACGACTTCTCCGAATTCCTGGGCAACTGAGATGGCCTCGGGCACCGCACTGTCCAACTCGCGCACGGTCCGGGCCGGTGCGGGACGAACCTCGGCCATCGAGGTGACCGACCTGCGGGTGCGCTATCGGCGCACCGGGACCGACACCCTGCGCGGGGTGAATCTGCATGTCGCGCCGGGTGAGAAGGTCGCGCTGATCGGCACCAACGGGGCGGGCAAATCAACCCTGTTGCGCGCTCTGGTGCGCCTGATCGAGCCGGCCGAGGGCACGATCGTCATCGGTGGCACCGAGGTCACCGGGCTGTCCCGGGGAAAGCTGCGGGCGGTCCGGCGCGATGTCGGGTTCGTGTTCCAGCGTTTTCATCTGATCCCGCGGTTGAGCGCGTTTCACAATGTGGTGCACGGCGCGATGGGCCGGCACGGACTGCGGTGCGCATGGCCGCCGGCCAGCCCGGGTGACGTCCGCGCCGACGTGATGCGGGCACTGGACCGGGTCGGGTTGAGCGCCTTCACCGATCGGCGCGTCGACAATCTGTCCGGCGGGCAGCAGCAACGCGTGGCGATCGCCCGCATGCTGATGCAACGGCCCGCCGTGATCCTGGCCGACGAACCGGTGGCCAGCCTCGATCCGGCCTCCGCGCAGGCCGTGATGGAGCTGCTGTGCGCGATCGCCGCCGAACGCGGCGTCACCGTGATCATGGCGTTGCATCAGATCGAGCTGGCGCTGCGCTATGCCGACCGCGTGGTCGGGTTGCGCAACGGGGTGGTCGACGTCGACCGTCCGGCCGCCGATTGCGATGCCGCACAGCTCAATCCGGTGTTCGCCGAGGAGGTGTCGTGACCCCGGTGCAGACCCGCCGCGCGGATGCGGCGCCGGAGCCGCCCCGGCTGCGCAGGCCCAGCCTGCTGACGCTGGTGATCGTGCTGGTGGTCGGAGGACTGCTGGTCCACGGCTGGACCCAGGGCGCCACGGTGCGCCCGGACTCCCTGCTGACCGGGATGTTCCGGCTCGGCGACTTCGCCAGGGATGCGGTGCCGCCGGATGCGCACCGGATCGGGCCGATCCTCAAGGCCCTGCTGGTGACGGTGGAGATGGCGTTGCTGGGAACGATCATCGGGGTGGTGCTGAGCCTGCCGCTCGGGGTGCTCGCCGCACGCAACACCACCCCGCACTGGTCGCTGTACGCGCTCAGCCGCGGCGTCATCACGGTCAGCCGGACCATCCCGGACCTGGTGTGGGGGTTGATCTTCGTGATCGCGGTCGGCCTCGGCCCGGAGGCGGGGGTGCTGGCGATCACGGTCGACGTGATGGGATTCTGCGGGCGATTCTTCGCCGAGACCATCGAGGACATCGAACCCGGCCGGATCGAAGGCCTGCGCGCGCTCGGCGCATCGCACACCGGGGTGCTCGCCGGCGGCGTGCTGCCGGCCTGCATGCCGTCGTTCGTCACCACGTCGATGTTCGCGCTGGAGTCCTCGGCCCGCTCGTCGGTGGTCCTTGGCCTGGTCGGGGCCGGCGGCATCGGAATCGAGCTGGCCACCTCGATGACCCTGCTGCGGTATGACGAAGCGCTGACGATCATCCTGGCTATCCTCGTCGTCGTCGTGGTCTTCGAGCGGGCGTCGGCGGCCATCCGTCGGCGCGTCCTCGGCGGGGATCCCGGGGAGGGGTGGGGCCGATGAGTCACGATCTGGAGATGATCAACAGGTACGCCGGCAGGCCGATCTACCGCCAACTCAGCGATCTGCTGGAAGCACGGATGGGCGAACATGCGCGCCCGGGCGACCGGCTGCCCAGCGAGGCCGAACTGTCGCGGGAGTTCGACGTGAACCGCCTCACGGTGCGCCGGGCACTCGAGGAGCTCAGCCAACGCGGACTGATCGAAACCGTGCACGGCAAGGGGTCTTTCGTTGCCGCGCCCCGGGTCCGGTACGACATTTCGGCGGGCCGCGACGCGAGTTTCACCCGCAGCATGCGCGAACTGGGACACCGGGTCGCGATCCGGTTGCTCTCGGCCGACATCACCGAAGATCCGGAGCTGCAGGCCGAGCTCGGGACCACCGGCGGCGTGCTGGTGTGCCGGACCCTGCGGCTGGTGGACGACGAACCGTATTCGGTCTCGGTGACATCGATCCACACCGGGCGTTTTCCCGACCTGGTGGCGCAGTGGGCCGGCGACACCTCGCTGTTCGATTTCCTGCTGGAGCGTCACGGGGTCCGGATGCAGCGGGTGTACCGGACGTTCGCGGCCGCCCTGGCCGAGCCGCTGGAGGCCGAGCAGCTGCAGGTGCGGGTGGGGGCGGCGCTGCTGGAGATGCGTGGCCTCAACGCCGATCAGAGCGGCGCTCCGGTCGCGGTGGTCGCGCACCGGTTCCGCGCGGACCGGGTGCAGTTCACGGTGGACCTGCGGTGATCGCCGAGCAGCGGTACGAGGCACTGGCCGGTGCCGAGGCGGTGGCGCTCGAGCGCCTCGCCGATGACGTCCTGGCCGCGGGCCCGGAGGTCAGCGTGACGGCGGGGCCGGAATCGGTCAGCACCCCGGTGCGGGTCTCGGTGCCCGGATCTCCCGGCACCACAGTGGTTCTCGGCCACCTGGCGCTCACCCGGTGCACGGTGGAACTCGCCGGGACCCGCGGTGACGGAATCCGGGCCGGCTACGACCCGACCGGGGCGGTCGCCGCCGCGGTCTGCGACGCCGAAGCCCATCGCGGCGGGCCGTTGGCCGCCCAGGTCGACCGGTTGTGTGTGGCCACCGAACAGGACCGGACCGCCACGGCGCGAGAACGCGCGAGGCTGGTCGCCACGACGACACTGGACGAGTCATGAGGTGGGACCCCGTGCATGACAGCCGCACGGTGTTTCTGGCCTGTATGCGGGCGATGTGTGCGCCCGGCGTACCGGTCGAGCTGCCGGCTCGCCCGGCATTGACCCCGGTCGACGAACTCGACGGGGCCGCAGCGGTTTTGCTGGCGGTGCTGGACCGTGGGCTGGCACTGGGGGTGTCCGGCGGCCCGGCGGCCGGCGAGATCGGCGCCATGCTCGCGGCCACCACAGGCGCCGCGCGCGGCGAGGTCGGTGCCGCCGACTGGGTGCTGGTGCACGGCGCGGCGGCCGATGCGATAACGCGAGCCGGGCGGGGCAGCCCGCTGACCCCGGAAAGCGGGGCGACCGTGGTGGTCGCTGCGGCGGGTGCGGTGGCACCGGTGACGCTGAGCGGACCCGGCATCGCGGGGTCCGCAACGGCCCACATCGGATTGGACGCGCTGGCGGTGCACGCGCTGACCGCCGCGAACTCGGCGCCGCCGTGCGGCGTCGACGTGTTCATCGTCGACGGCGACTGCGTCATCGCACTGCCGCGCAGTGTGTCGCTGAAGGCGGTGGCGGCCTGATGTACGCCAGCATGCAGGAGAATCCGGCCTTGCAGGCCGCACGTGCCATCGCCTCGGACACCTCGGTGCCGGCGGGCGGGGCGGCGGTCAACCTCGCCGCGCTCGCCGACCAGGTCTGCGCCGAGGCGGGCCTGTGGGAGCCGGCGGCCGCGCTGCGCGCGCTCAACCAGTCGCGCGGTGACACCGCACACGCCGTGTCGATGCTGAGGGTGTGGGCCGCCACCCAACCCCACGTCGACGGGGGCATGGTCGATGCGGCCGATATCGCACTCGTGCGGCGGGTGTCGTCGGCCTACCCACAGGTCCCCGGCGGGCAGTGGCTGGGCTTCGCACCCGATCTGCTGCCCAGACAGCTGGATTGGACCGCACCCGCCGAGTCTCCCGGGGTGCCGCAGGCCGGTGAGCCTGCGGTGCCCGCACCGCCCGGCGAGCCTCCGGCCCGCGGCGCGACACCCCGGGTGCGCGACCTGATCGCCGGGGTCACGACCGTGTCCCCGCCCGAGGACGGAGACAGCCCCGATCCGGCGGCCACCGTGTTGGTGGCGCCGTTCACCCGGGCCGCGTTGCTGTCCATGCTGGCCCGCGGCGAGACCGGTGCGCTGGTCGCGCTGGCCGCGATCATCCTCGGCCGCAGGCAGGAGGCGGTCCTGGTCGAGCTCACCGTGGGGATGGCCGCCATCCGGATGCCCCATCCGCGCACCGGCGCCCGTTGCGTGGTCGCCGAGGTTCCGGTCACCGAGGTCGAAGTGGTCCTGGACGCCGACGTCGCGGGCCGGCCGGGCTTGGCGATGGGATGGGGTGCGACGATGGGAACCGTTGAACGCAGGGCTATCTCGCTGGCGCTGCTGGATGCCGCGATGCAGGCCGACGGGGAGCTGCGGGAGCGGATCGTGCTCGACGGGCCGACCGTGCTCGCGGCCACCGACGGGTCGGCCACCACCGGATTCGTCGAACACCTCCGGCTGCCGCACTACGCGGGGTTCACCGCCTATCTCGCGCAGGCGGCCGCCAAGGGGGCGTCATGAACCGGCCGCCGACCGTGGCGGGGCTGGCCGCGGCGCACGGCCGGGCCCAGGCGTACGCCTACCTCGACGAGGACACCAAACGCAATGTGCGCCGGGCGATCCTGAAGGCCCTGGCGATCCCGGGCTGGCAGGTGCCGTTCGCGTCGAGGGAGATGCCGGTGGCCCGCGGCTGGGGGAGCGGCGGCCTGCAGGTGACGCTGTCGCTGGTCGGCCCGGACGATGTGGTCAAGGTGATCGACCAGGGTGATGACCACTCGGTCAACGCGGTCGCGATGCGCAGCCTGGTCGCCGACTCGGCGGCGTGCACGGCCACCACCGAGACGTCCGCGGCGACCATCATCCAGAGCCGGCACCGGATTCCCGAGGTGGCGCTGCGCCAGGACCAGGTGCTGGTGCTTCAGGTGCCGCACCCCGAACCCCTGCGCCGGGTGGTGGCCGACGATGTGCTGGCCAGGACACACCACGCCACCGGTGACTACACCCCGGCCTGGCTCGACCTGTACGACGCCCAGGCCCGGCTGGGTGGCCCGCTGACCGGAGCCGATCACCCTGTGCTGGTGGAGGGTTCGCGGCTGATGAGCCCGAGTCCGATCCCGCGTCACGATGTGCTGCGGCTCGACCGGCGTCCCCATCCGATCCTGCTCGGCGCGGGCAGGCGGGCCCGGTTGACGGCGCTGCCGCCGCACACCTCGGTGCGGCCGCTGGTGTTCGACGACTGCCCGCTCGACCCCGAGCGGGCCGGTGGACCGTGTCACCGGTGCGCGAGCACCTCCTCGTATCGGGTGCCGACCGGTGCGGACCGGGCCGGACTGGTGTGGCAGTGCAGCGACGTCGACGGCTGTCGCGTCCGGGCGAGCGGTCGGGCGCGATGACGGCCGACGCGATCGCCGACTGGGCCGGCGAATCCGCGCTCGAACCGCCCGAGCCGGTGCTCTCGGTGCGCGGTCTGACGCACCGGTTCGGCCAGGGGTGTGACGAGTGCATCGCCCGCACCGGTGAGGCCGCGGGGACGAATCGCTGTTCGGCGTGCGGTTCGGTGGTGGCGGTGTGCGACGTGTCGTTGGACGTCGGGCCCAATGAGGTCCTCGGAGTGGTCGGTGAGTCGGGGTCGGGTAAGACCACGCTGCTGCGCTGTCTGCAGCTCGACCTGGTCGCCGAGGCCGGAGCGGTCCTGGTCGGCGGCAAGCCCATCGAGCCCTCGGCGGTGCTGATGGTCCACCAGAACGCGCTGGCGGCGGGCCTGTACCCGCGGCTGGCGGCGGAGTCGAATGTGGCGCAGCGGTTACTGGGCTCGGGGGCAAGACAATTCGCCGACATCCACCTGCGCGTCGCCGGAATTCTGGACGAACTCGGGCTGCGCTCCGAACGTCATACCGACCCGCTCATGACCTTCTCGGGCGGCATGCAGCAACGCGTTCAACTGGCGCGTGCGCTCATCGAGCCGCCCCGGGTGCTGCTGCTGGACGAGCCGACCACGGGCCTGGACCCGTCCGTCCAAGCCGATCTGCTCGACGTGGTCGGGCGGGTGACCGAGAACCTGTCCTCGGCCATGGTGGTGGTCTCCCACGACCTGGCGGCCGTGCGGATCCTGGCCTCGCGCATCGTGGTTCTGCATCACGGCCGGATCGTCGAACACGGTGTCGCCGAACAGGTTCTGGAGGATCCCCGGCACCCCTACACCCAGTTGCTCGTCTCGTCGAGGCTGATATGAGAAGTGAAACGGCGGGCGGCGCAACCGGAATCGTCGTGAGCGGGCTGGTGAAGCGTTTCGGCCGAGGCGCCGGGCTGCTGGATCCGGTGCGGGTGAGCGTGCCCGCCGGGACGTTGACGCTGGTCACCGGTGCCCCCCACAGCGGGAGATCGACACTGGTCCGGTGCCTGTCCGGGGTGTACCGGCCGGACTCCGGCAGCGTGGTGTACCGGCGCGCCGGCGTCGGCGCCGTCGACCTGGTCGGTGCCGACCCCCGCACGGTGGCCTGGCTGCGCGGCAGGCACATCGCCTCGTTCAACGGGCCGGTCGCCGCGGCGCCCCGGCTGGCGGCCGCGGCGGTGGTGGCCAGGGCCGCGCGCAGCGACGAGGCGGGCGCGCTCGACGCGCTGACCCGCCTGCGGGCCGGCCATCTGGCACCGGTGCCGGTCGGACGGCTGCGCCAACCCGACCGGCGCACCGTGGCGCTCGCGGCGGCGCTGCTGGCGGGGCGGCCCTTCGTCCTGCTCGACGAGCCGGAGGCGGCGGCCGACCCGCGCGCGGTGGTGGATTGGGTGGCGCGGGCCGCCCGGGCCGGCGCGGCGGTGTTCGCGACCGGGGCGCCCGACAGCATGCTGGCTCCGGTCGCCACGGTCACAGGGGAACTACGGAGAGGACGGATCGAATGGCACAGGCAGTGATCGAGGGTGTGACGGTGGTTCCGGGTGCGGGCCGACCGGTCGTCGACAACGCGGTGGTGGTGCTCGACGACGACGGATGTGTCGCCGAGATCGCCGCAACCAGCGCGGGGGCTGCGGGCCGGTCCGGGCTCTACCTGATGCCCGCCGGGGTCGACCTGCACCTGGACAACCTGGTGCAGCGGCGCAGGCCGAGGGCGACGGTGTCCCTCGATCACGAGGCGGTGATCGGCGTGCTGGATGCCGAGTGCGCGGCGGCCGGGGTCGGCACGGTGTGCGTCGCGGCCCGGTGTGAGGATTCGCCGCGCAAGGGCATCGCCATCGCCGATGCCGCGGTATTGGCCGCGGTCATCGAGGACCTCGCGCCGGATCTGGCCTGCGACTGGCGGATCCACGCCAGGGTCGAACTCACCGACGACGGGGCGTTGCAGGCCCTGGCCGCGGTGCTGGCCGCCTCGACCCGGGTGGCGCTGATCTCGATGATCGAAACCTCGGCGCGGCGCAGCCGGTTCGCCACCCCGGCCGAGACCCGGGCCTTCTACGCCGCGGACTGGGGCGTGACCGAGGCCGAGGTCGATCAGGTCTTCACCGTCGACCCCGGCCGGTTGGCCGAGGTCGCCGCGCGACGCGAAGAGGTTGCGGCACTTGCACTCCGGCATGGCATCGCGCTCGCCAGTCACGATGACCGCACCCCGGAGCACGTCGAGGAGGCCTTCGAATCGGGCGCCAGGGTCGCCGAGTTCCCGCTCACCCTCGAGGCCGCCGAGCGGGCCACCGCACTCGGTATGCGGGTGGTGCTGGGGGCGCCCAACGCGATCCGGGGGCGGTCCACCTCGAGCGGGAACGTGCTGGCCGCCGACGCCGTCCCCCGCGGTGTCTGCCAGGTGCTGTGCTCGGACTATCTGCCGTCGTCGCTGCTGGCGGCGCCGCCGACGCTGGCCGCGGGTGCGGTGGCGCCGCTCTCGGCGGCCATCGACCTGGTCTCGGTCAACCCTGCGGGGGTGCTGGGTTTGCCGGACCCCACCATCGAGGTGGGCAGGCCGCTCACCGCGTCGCTGCGGCGATTCGACCCCGGCGCCCCGCACGGCCATCTCGGAATGGCACTGTGGCGGGGCGGCAGGCTGGTTTTCGGCCGCCGGTCGATGGTGCTGGGATTCGCCGCGGTCGCGGTCTGAGCGCCCGGCGGCCAATACCCGGGGGCGCGGACCGCCCGTGTGCCATCATGACGACGTCAATCGGGGGATTGGGAGTCGTGAGGTGGGGAGCGGGCGTTGGTGGGATTCTCGGCAGTGACCAAGCCGGTCGAGCGGTTGCTGGCGACCGCTCAGAACGGTTTGGAGGTGCTGCGCTACGGCGGTCTGGAGACCGGCGCCGTCCCGTCGCCCTTCCAGATCATTCAGAGCGTGCCGATGTACCGGCTGCGCCGCTATTTCCCTCCCGATGCCCGGCCCGGTGCGCAGCATCCCGGCCCGCCCGTGCTGATGGTGCATCCGATGATGATGTCGGCCGATATGTGGGATGTGACCCGCGAGGACGGCGCGGTCGGCATTCTGCACGCTGCGGGTATCGACCCGTGGGTGATCGACTTCGGCGAGCCGGACAAGGTCGAGGGCGGCATGCAGCGCAATCTCGCCGACCACATCGTCGCCCTGAGTGAGGCCATCGACGCCGTCAAGAAGGTCACCGGGCGCGACGTGCACCTGGCGGGCTACTCGCAGGGCGGCATGTTCGCCTATCAGACCGCGGCCTACCGCCGGTCCAAGGATCTGGCCAGCATCGTCGCGTTCGGGTCGCCGGTGGACACGCTGGCCGCCCTGCCGATGAACCTGCCCGCCGGGGTCGCCGTTGGCGCCGCGGATTTCATGGCCGACCACGTGTTCAGCCGCATCGACATCCCGGGCTGGCTGGCCCGCACCGGGTTCCAGATGCTCGACCCGATCAAGACCGCCCAGTCCCGGCTCGACTTCCTGCGTCAGCTCCACGATCGCGAGGCGCTGCTGCCCCGCGAACAGCAGCGGCGGTTCCTGGCCTCGGATGGCTGGATCGCCTGGTCCGGTCCGGCGATCTCCGAACTGCTCAAGCAGTTCATCTCGCACAACCGGATGATGACCGGCGGCTTCTCGATCCGCGGTGATCTGGTCACCCTGTCCGATATCGACTGCCCGGTGCTCGCGGTGGTCGGCGAGGTCGACGATATCGGCCAGCCCGCCGCGGTGCGCGGCATCAAGCGGGCCGCACCGCAGGCCGATGTCTACGAATATTCGATCAGTGCAGGGCATTTCGGCCTGGTCGTGGGTTCCAAGGCGTCCGGCCAGACCTGGCCGACGGTGGCCCAGTGGGTGAAATGGCTCGACAGCGGCGACGAGATGCCCGAGGGCGTCGCGCCGATGGCGGCCCAGCCCGCCGACCATCCGGAGGGGGGTGTCTCGTTCGCGACACGCGTGACACACGGCGCCACCGCGGCGACCGAGATGGCGTTCGGCGTGGCCCGCTCGGCCGCGGACGCCTTGGTGACGGCCAACAAGTCGGCCCGCACCCTGGTGATCGAGACGGCCAGGACGCTGCCAAGGCTGGCCCGGCTGGGCCAGGTCAACGACCACACCCGGATCTCGTTGGGCCGGATCATGTCTGAGCAGGCGCGCACCGCGCCCAACGGGGAGGCACTGCTGTTCGACGGCCGCGTCCACACCTATGAGGCGGTGGACCGGCGGGTCAACAACGTGGTGCGCGGGCTCATCGACGTCGGCGTGCGCCAGGGGGCGCGGGTCGGTGTCCTGATGGAGACCAGGCCCAGCGCGCTGGTGGCGATCGCGGCGCTGTCGCGTCTGGGCGCGGTGGCCGTCCTGGTGCCGCCCGACGCCGATCTGGGCGAGGTGGTCCGGATCGGGGGAGTGTCGGAGATCATCGCCGACCCCGGACACCTGGAGGCGGCGGGGGCGCTGGACATCCGCGTCCTGGTGCTCGGCGGCGGGCCGCCACATGGAGCGAGCGGCGGGCCGCCACATGGAGCGAGCGGCGGGCCGCCACATGGGCTGGGGGAGAACCGAAACCTGGATTTCCCCGAGCACGCCGACGTCATCGACATGGAACAGATCGATCCCGACGTGGTCGAACTTCCCGGCTGGTACCGCCCCAACCCGGGCCTGGCCCGCGATCTGGCGTTCGTGGCGTTCACCTCGACCGGTGGCGAACTCGTCCCAAGGCAGATCACCAACTACCGGTGGGCGCTGTCGGCGTTCGGCACCGCATCGGCGGCCAACCTCGGCCGGGGGGACACCGTCTACTGCCTCACGCCGTTGCACCATCAGTCCGGCCTGCTGGTGAGTCTCGGCGGGGCCGTGGTGGGTGGGTCCCGGATCGCCCTGTCGCGCGGTCTGCAGCCGGACCGGTTCCTGCAGGAGATCCGGCAGTACGGCGTCACCGTGGTGTCCTACACCTGGGCGATGCTGCGTGAGGTCATCGACGATCCGTCGTTCTCCCTGACGGGTAACCATCCGGTGCGGCTGTTCATCGGATCCGGTATGCCCGCCGGGCTGTGGAAGCGCGTCGTCGACGTCTTCGAACCGGCCCAGGTCGTCGAATTCTTCGCGACCACCGACGGCCAGGCCGTGCTGGCCAATGTGGCCGGGGCCAAGATCGGCAGCAAGGGCCGCCCGCTGCCCGGCGGCGGCCACGTCGAACTCGCCGCCTACGACCCCGACGACGACCTGATCCTGGAGGACGAGCACGGCTTCGTCCGCAGGGCCGAGGCCGACGAGGTGGGCGTGCTGCTGGCGCGTCCGCGCGGTCCGGTCGACCCGACCGCGGTGGTCAAACGTGGTGTGTTCGCCCCCGCCGACACCTGGGTGTCCACCGAGTTCCTGTTCCGGCGTGATGAGGACGGCGACTTCTGGCTGGTCGACAACCGCAGTGCGGTCATCCGGACCGACCGGGGCGCGGTGTACGCCACCACGGTCAACGATGCGGTCGGGCGGCTCGATGCGGTCGACATGTCGGTCACCTACGAGGTGGAGAGGGGTGGACGACGGCTCGCGGTGACGGCACTCGCGCTGCGCCCGGGCGGCAGCATCCCCTCCGCCGACCTTTCGCTGGCCCTGGCCGATCTCCCGGTCGGCAACGGGCCCGACCTGGTGCACGTGGTGGGGGATATGGAACTGGGCGCGTCGTACCGGCCGCTCATCGAACCGTTGCGCGCGGCGGGGATCCCGCGGGCGTCGCGGCGTAACTCCTGGTATCTCGACCCCGATACGAATACGTACAAGCGGCTCACCGTGGCGATGCGTGCCGAGCTGACCGGACAGGACGATCCGCGTGGCGCGCAGCTCGATCCCGCGCCACGGTAGGCGGGCCGCATCGCTCGACCGCGTGCCGCGGGACTGCGGCACTGTTAGGCTCCGGCTGGCGGCGGACCGACTTGGAGGATTGATGACATCGCACACGATCAGGAACCGTTCCGGCTGGCGTCGTGCCGTCACGGGCACCGTGGCCGGCGGGGCACTCGCGGCCGGGCTGCTGATCGGTGCGGGCGCGCCGACCGCGTTCGCCGAACCGTCGACCAAGGAGCCCCCGGCGCCGGTCAAGCCGGAGATCTCGACCGACCAGGCGATCGCCATGGTGGCCAGCGGCTATGACACCGGTGCCGGTGGCGGCCAGATCTCACAGTTGATCCACGAGGTGATGGTGCTGCGCCAGCAGGGCATCAAGCCGTCGAACGCGAACCGTGAGGAGATCATCACGGCGCTCGACAAGCGGCCCAACCAGACTCCGCTGGTCGACGCGCTCAAGAGCACGGTCGCCTACCAGCGCAAGCAGGCCGCGCAGGCCGCCGGGCCGCAGACACCGGGCGGTATCACCGCGGGGATCAACCAGCTGCCGCCCGGGCTGGGGGCGGATCCGACCAATCCGGACAACACCGGTGTGTTCATCGGCCCGAGTGGCGGCATCCAGCAGCCGCTGGGCTAACGTCGCCTCGTGGTCGACGACAAGCTGCTGAGTATCCTGGTCTGTCCGCAGGATCGCGGGCCGCTGCTGCTGGTGGATCAGGAGTACCTGTACAACCCCCGGTTGCGGCGGGCCTACCGCATCGAGGACGGCATCCCGGTGCTGCTGGTCGACGAGGCCGTGGCCATCGACGACGACGCCGAGCACCAGCGGTTAATCGAGCGGGCCGAGTCCCGGTAGATCGCCGGTCAGGTAGCGCTGCAGGTTCGGCGCGATGGTGTCGGCGATCTGATCCACGGGCAGCGACTTGAACGGGTCGAGTTCGAGGATGTAGCGCGCCATCACGACGCCGACCAGTTGTGAGGCCACGAACTGGATCCGGATCCGGCCGCTGCCGGGCGGGTTGTCGACGCGCGAGCCGACCTCGGTGACGATGATGTCCTGCAGGAACGACCGCACAAGAGTGGCATCGGCGCCGGCCAGGAGCGATCGCAGGGTGGCCAGAAAGCCCCTGCCGAGTTCGGAATCCCACAGCGGCAACAGAATTGACGGCAGGGTGTATCCCATCTGGTCGATCGGCACCTCCCGCATCGGCCCGATCACGGCCATCGGGTCGATCGGAATGTGTATGGCCGCGGCGAAAAGCTGGGTCTTGGTACCGAAGTAGTGGTGCACAAGGGCCGGGTCCACACCGGCGCCCGCCGCGATGGACCGGATGGAGGTCTTGTCGATCCCGTTGCGGGCGAACAGTTCCCGCGCACTGTCCAGGATGCGTTCGCGGGCGTCCGAGGTGCCGGGAGGCCGTCCGGGGCGCTTGCGCTCGATATTGGCAGTCACGTTTTCCTACGGGGTCCTTCGTCGTAATGTGGCCGCCGCCAGGCACAGTGCCAGCACGGCGAATCCGATCACCACCGCGATGTCGCGTACGGCGATCGCCGTCGGCTCGGGATGCGCGCCGACCTCCTGCAGCGCCTCCAGAGCATAGCTGGCCGGCAGGACGTTGCTGATCCACTGCAACCATTCCGGCAGCGCCTCGCGCGGAACGATGATGCCGCACAACAGCAGCTGCGGGGCGATGACCACGGGCATGAACTGAACCGCCTGGAATTCGGTGCGGGCGAACGCACTACACAGCAGCCCGAGCCCGACCCCCAGCACCGCGTTGATGATGGCGATGAGGAACACCAGGATCGGGCTGCCCGCGGTGTCGAATCCGAGGAACCAGAACGCCACCACACAGGCCAGTGTGGCCTGCGCGGCGGCCGCGATCGAAAACGCCGTCCCGTACGTCGCCAGCAGTTCGAACCTGCCCAGCGGGGTGGTCAGGATGCGTTCGAGGGTTCCCGAAACCCGTTCGCGCTGCATGGTGATCGAGGTGATGAGGAACATCACGATGAGCGGGAAGACGCCCAGCATGATCAGGCACGCGGTGTTGAACGGGCTGGGCCCGCCGGGGCGGTGCGGGGCGTCGTCGAACATGAAGTACATCAGGGTGATGATCAGGGTCGGAACCAGCAGGATCATCGCCATGCTGCGGTGATCGGCCGCGAGCTGACGCAGGATCCGGCCGGTGGTGGCCAGGTAGGCCTGCGGGCTGGTCCGGCGGCGTGGTTTCAGGCCGCGGTGTTGTGCCGGATGACGGTCAGAAACGCTTCCTCCAGGGACGTGCATGACGTGTCCTTTCGTAGCCGGGCCGGTGTGGTGTGGGCGAGGATCCGTCCCTCGCGCATCAGCAGCAGGTCACCGCAGTGGTCGGCCTCGTCCATGACGTGGCTCGACACCAGCAGGGTGGTTCCGCGTTCGGCGAGCCGGCCGAACTGCTCCCACAGGTCGACCCGGAGCACCGGGTCGAGTCCGACGGTGGGTTCGTCGAGGACGAGCAGTTCGGGGTCGGCCACCAGTGCGCAGGCCAGCGAGGCCCGGGTGCGCTGTCCACCGGACAGATTGCCGCAGTAGGCGGTGCGGTGGTCGTCGAGGCCGACCGAGCGGATCGCCCCGTCGGCCGCCGCGGCCGAAGTCCCATACAGCGAGGCGAAGTACCGCACGTTGTCGACGACGCGCAGGTCGTTGTAGATGGTCGGGTTCTGGGTCACGTAGCCGACCCGGTGGCGCAGCGGCGCCGACCCCGCGGGGTGGCCCAGCACGGTCACCGACCCGGCCGCGACGATCTGGGTCCCCACGATGCAGCGCATCAGCGTGGTCTTGCCGCAGCCGGACGGACCGAGCAGGCCGGTGATGGTGCCGCGCGCGATCTGGACCGTGACATCGCGTACGGCGGGCCGGCCACCGCGGATGACCTGCAAGCCGTCGATGCCGACGGCGGGTTGCGCATCGTCTCGTCGAAATTCACCGCTTGATGAAGTCATCATGTGATGAATAGTCCGCCGATCGTGGCCAGGTGTCAATGGGCGAGAATCCCCCGGTGGGCGCGCAACTGCTGATGGGGGAACCGTTCGTCGTGGCACGTCGGCTGGTGGGGGCGCGGCTCGCCGGACGTGGCGTGACCGCGACCGTCGTCGAGGTCGAGGCCTACGGCGGTCCGCCCGACGGGCCGTGGCCCGACGCCGCATCGCATTCGTTCCGCGGCCCAGGGGGCCGCAACCTGGTGATGTTCGGCCCGCCCGGCCGGCTCTACACCTACCGGAGCCACGGCATTCACGTATGCGCGAATGTGGTGTGCGGCTATGACGGTGTGGCGGGTGCGGTGCTGCTGCGCGCGGCGGTCATCGTGGATGGTGCGGAGGAGGCCGGGCGCAGGCGCGGGCCGGCCGTCGCGCCTGCCGCGTTGGCCCGCGGTCCGGGCAATCTGTGCTCGGCGCTCGGGATCGCCATGGGCGACAACGGAATCGACCTGTTCGCCGCGGACAGCCCGGTCCGGTTGTCGTTCGGCGTCGAGGTCGATGCGGTGGACGGTCCGCGGGTCGGGGTGAGCAAGGCGGCCGACCGGCGCTGGCGGTTCTGGCTGGAGGGGCGGCCCGAGGTCTCGGCGTATCGGCGCAGTCCGCGGGCGCCGACGCCCGGCGGCAGCGACTGATTCCGGCGATGCGGCATGATCGTCACCATGGGCACGGTCATGAGCAGCGCCATCCTTGACGAGCTGGACCGGCGGGGGCTGATCGCACAGTCCACCGATCGGGATGCGCTGGCGAGCGACCTCGCCACCGGCCCGATGACGGTCTACTCGGGATTCGACCCGACCGCGCCGAGCCTGCACGCCGGGCACCTGGTCCCACTGCTCACCCTGCGACGGTTTCAGCAGGCCGGGCATCGGCCGATCGTGCTGGCCGGCGGGGCCACCGGCATGATCGGCGACCCGCGCGATACCGGCGAACGGACCATGAACACCGCCGACACCGTGGCCGACTGGGCCTCGCGGATCCGCGGTCAGCTCGAGCGGTTCGTCGAATTCGACGATTCGCCGACCGGGGCGATCGTGGAGAACAACCTGAACTGGACGGCCGGATTGTCGGCGATCGAGTTCCTGCGCGATATCGGCAAACACTTCTCGGTGAACGTCATGCTCGACCGCGAGACGGTGCGGCGTCGCCTCGAGGGCGACGGCATCTCCTACACCGAGTTCAGCTACATGCTGCTGCAGGCCAACGACTTCGTCGAGCTG
This sequence comes from Mycobacterium sp. NPDC003449, assembly GCF_053588415.1. NCBI lineage: Bacteria > Bacillati > Actinomycetota > Actinomycetes > Mycobacteriales > Mycobacteriaceae > Mycobacterium > Mycobacterium sp. NPDC003449. The sequence goes on along the minus strand of NZ_JBSFPX010000121.1, from coordinate 2,853 downwards.
CACCGACGGCACGGCTGCGCCCTGCAGATCGGCGGCTCCGACCAGTGGGGCAACATCGTGGCCGGCGCGCGTTTGGTGCGACAGAAGACCGGTGCCACCGTTCATGCGATGACGACTCCGCTGGTCACCGACTCCGAAGGCAAGAAGTTCGGCAAGTCGACCGGCGGCGGGAACGTGTGGCTGGATCCCGAGATGACGAGCCCGTACGCCTGGTACCAGTACTTCGTGAACACCGCCGATGCCGACGTGGTGGGCTACCTGCGGTGGTTCACCTTTCTGGCGGACGACGAGTTGGCCGAACTCCAGGACGCGACCAAGAACCGGGCCCACGAACGGGCCGCGCAACGCAGGCTGGCGCGCGAGCTCACCACGCTGGTGCACGGTGCGGACACGACGAATGCCGTCGAATTCGCCAGCCAGGCGCTGTTCGGGCGGGGCGAGCTGGCCGACCTCGACGAATCCACGCTGGCCGCGGCATTACGGGAGGCCGGTGACGGCGGGGTCGCCGAATTGGCGCCCGGCGGTGCCGACACCATCACCGATCTACTGGTCGCCACCGGCCTGGTGGCGAGTAAGGGCGCCGCGCGCCGGACGGTGGCCGAAGGTGGCGTTTACGTCAACAACGTGCGGATCGAAAGTGACGAGTGGATACCACAGGCGTCGGATTTTCTGCATGAGCGTTGGCTCGTGTTGCGACGTGGCAAGCGCAACATCGCGGGCGTCGTCAGGGCGGGTCGGTAGGCCCGCCGCGGCAGGCTTGTTGACCAGTGCAAACGCGGCAGCCACCTGGCGATTTGACTCGCAGTTGGCCCTCACGTAACTTATTCCAGGTCAGAGCGACACGGCCCAGCCGGAGAGCGAAGACGAAATCCGAGAGAGACACCCATTACGGTGGGTCTTCTCACTGTCCGCACCAAGGTCAGCGGCTTTTAGCCGCGGGACTTTTGCGCGGTCAGCTCGGGCGTGTTGTTTGAGAACTCAATAGTGTGTTTGGTGGTTTTTGTTTGTTGTTTTTTGTTCACCTCTTTTTCCCGTTTAGGGGTGGATGTTTTTTGATGCCAGTTTTTGGTGTCTTGTTTTTGTGATCGGATTTTTCTGATATGGCCTTTTACAGGTTTTGTTTGGAGAGTTTGATCCTGGCTCAGGACGAACGCTGGCGGCGTGCTTAACACATGCAAGTCGAACGGAAAGGCCCTTTCGGGGGTGCTCGAGTGGCGAACGGGTGAGTAACACGTGGGTGATCTGCCCTGCACTTTGGGATAAGCCTGGGAAACTGGGTCTAATACCGGATAGGACCACGTCTCGCATGGGGTGTGGTGGAAAGCTTTTGCGGTGTGGGATGGGCCCGCGGCCTATCAGCTTGTTGGTGGGGTGATGGCCTACCAAGGCGACGACGGGTAGCCGGCCTGAGAGGGTGACCGGCCACACTGGGACTGAGATACGGCCCAGACTCCTACGGGAGGCAGCAGTGGGGAATATTGCACAATGGGCGCAAGCCTGATGCAGCGACGCCGCGTGAGGGATGACGGCCTTCGGGTTGTAAACCTCTTTCAGCACAGACGAAGCGTGAGTGACGGTATGTGCAGAAGAAGGACCGGCCAACTACGTGCCAGCAGCCGCGGTAATACGTAGGGTCCGAGCGTTGTCCGGAATTACTGGGCGTAAAGAGCTCGTAGGTGGTTTGTCGCGTTGTTCGTGAAAACTCACAGCTTAACTGTGGGCGTGCGGGCGATACGGGCAGACTGGAGTACTGCAGGGGAGACTGGAATTCCTGGTGTAGCGGTGGAATGCGCAGATATCAGGAGGAACACCGGTGGCGAAGGCGGGTCTCTGGGCAGTAACTGACGCTGAGGAGCGAAAGCGTGGGGAGCGAACAGGATTAGATACCCTGGTAGTCCACGCCGTAAACGGTGGGTACTAGGTGTGGGTTTCCTTCCTTGGGATCCGTGCCGTAGCTAACGCATTAAGTACCCCGCCTGGGGAGTACGGCCGCAAGGCTAAAACTCAAAGGAATTGACGGGGGCCCGCACAAGCGGCGGAGCATGTGGATTAATTCGATGCAACGCGAAGAACCTTACCTGGGTTTGACATGCACAGGACGCTGGCAGAGATGTCGGTTCCCTTGTGGCCTGTGTGCAGGTGGTGCATGGCTGTCGTCAGCTCGTGTCGTGAGATGTTGGGTTAAGTCCCGCAACGAGCGCAACCCTTGTCCTGTGTTGCCAGCACGTGATGGTGGGGACTCGCAGGAGACTGCCGGGGTCAACTCGGAGGAAGGTGGGGATGACGTCAAGTCATCATGCCCCTTATGTCCAGGGCTTCACACATGCTACAATGGCCGGTACAAAGGGCTGCGATGCCGTGAGGTGGAGCGAATCCTTTCAAAGCCGGTCTCAGTTCGGATCGGGGTCTGCAACTCGACCCCGTGAAGTCGGAGTCGCTAGTAATCGCAGATCAGCAACGCTGCGGTGAATACGTTCCCGGGCCTTGTACACACCGCCCGTCACGTCATGAAAGTCGGTAACACCCGAAGCCGGTGGCCTAACCCTTGTGGAGGGAGCCGTCGAAGGTGGGATCGGCGATTGGGACGAAGTCGTAACAAGGTAGCCGTACCGGAAGGTGCGGCTGGATCACCTCCTTTCTAAGGAGCACCACGAAAAGGGTTGAGACACTGGGTCTCACCCGAGCCGTGAGGAACCGGTGGCCTGTAGTGGGCACGGTTTGGTGCAACAACAAACGTCGCGCTGGGGGGAAACCCGGCGAGGAAAATCATCAGGCACACTATTGGGCTTTGAGACAACAGGCCCGTGCCCCTGTGTGTGGGGGGTGGCATCCGGTTGCGGGTGTCGGCGTGTT
>NZ_JBSFPX010000120.1:0-22440 GCF_053588415.1 Mycobacterium sp. NPDC003449 | reverse complement strand
AGCGACGTCGCGAGATCGCGACGTCGCTCGTCGTCGTCGATGTAGGCCACACTGGACGCGCCCAACGCGGATGCGTGCTGGACGGCGAAGAGTCCGAGGCTGGGCAGGCTGTTCACCACGGCGACAGCTGCCCCTGGGTGCCGAGAGAGACCCTTCCACACCGCTACGTACGCGTCGGTGAAGTTGTCGCCGCAACTTGCCGCTCGTACCGGGTCGACATCGTCCGGTAGCCGAGTCAGCATGGCATCGGCAAACGGGACGCGGACCAACTCGGAGAACAGGCCGCCGAAGTCTCCGGCGATCGGGGCTCCGTAGCCGGACAGTCCGGGGTATGCGGTGCACGCCGCGGTGAGCCCCTGCCTGCAGTGCCGACAGGTCCCGCAGTTCACATGCCAGGGGACGATGCATATATCGCCGGGTTCGATGCCGCGCACGGCATCGCCGACCTCGATCACCTCCGCCACGCACTCGTGACCGATCGGGAAGTTGCGGCCGAAGTCGACGTGGCCGTGGATGATGCTGCGGTCCAGGTCACATGTCGTCGATGCGATGGGGTGCACGATCGCCTCGAGATCTGCTCGTACGCGTGGGTCGGGGAGATCTCGCCACTCGAGTTCCCGGGGACCAACGAAATACAGGGCTCTCACGGAGGCATCCTTTCCGAATGTGTGAATCACCGGCGCGCTGTGCCGGATATAGAGAAGTTACTCTAGATGATATAGAGAGTAATCTCTACGTCGTGCCAACGCAGCGGAAGTACTCTCCGGACGACTTCCTGGACGCAGCCGCAAGCATCCTCGCCGATGGCGGCCCCGATGCGCTCACACTATCGGCGGTGTTGCGGGCGACGGGCGCGCCCAGCGGATCGCTCTACTACCGCTTCCCTGATCGCCCCGCACTTCTCGGCGCACTATGGAGACGCACCGTGGCCGGCTACCACGACGCGACCCGCGCAAGTTTCGACGGAACGTATGAACACGCGGTTGCCAAAGCGGTGCAGGTCGCCAGGGATACCGTGCGGTGGTGCCGTGACAACCCGGACGCCGCGGCCGTGCTGCTCGCCGGACGGCGTGCTCTTGGGTCGGATGTCTGGCCGGCGGATCTGCGAGCCTCTGTCGTCGCCGAGAATTCGGTTCGCGAGAAGCAGACTCGGCGCCTTGTGAAGAGCGTTCAGGCCGAGACCGGTCTCAAGTTGGACGTCGTGTTGCTGGCCGTGATCGACCTGCCGTACGCGGCAGTCCGTCGCTACGTTGCCGGTCGCCGAGATATACCACTCACTTTGGAGAACACGGTGGGTGAGGCGATCGAAGCGGTCTTGAAGCGCGAATGAATCGGCTGCGTCAGCCGTTAAGGCAACGGGCAAGTATGCACCAGTGGATGTGACATAGAGGAGGATGTAGGTGAATGGGGTCACATTTGTCGAGGTAGAGGGCCGCCGCGCTCGCGTCCGCGTCGAGGGGGAACCTGACCGAACTCCGATCCTCATGCTTCACGGCATCGCACGCAGTCTGGAAGACTGGGAACCTCAGTTCACCCGCTACCGTGATGCCGGATTCCGAGTCATTGCAGTTGATTTGCCGGGTTCAGGGTTTTCAGATCGCCTTCCGGGCAAGACTGCGCTGCCGGGACTCGCTCAAGGCGTCGTTGCGACGCTCGACGCGATGGGCGAAGTCAGGCCTGCGCACGTTGTCGGAAGCTCGCTTGGCGGAGCCTGCGCATTACAGATACTCACCATGGCACCGGACCGAGTGGCATCGTTGATTCTGGTCGGTAGCGCAGGTTTCGGTGCCGAGGTGCATCCTGTGTTGCGCATGATGGCTACCCCGATAATCGGTCGCCTTGCGGCACGCTATCCGACCCGCGCGAGTGCTCGGATGATTGAAGAGACGCTTTACGTCGATAAGTCGTTGGTTACTGACGAGGCAATAGATCTCGCACTGCTGCTCGCCCGAGTCCCGGGTTCGGGTGAAGTGTTTCACGAGACCGCGAGGTCGCTGGCCACCATACGTGGGACGAGGCCTGAATGGCGGAATAAGCTGTTGGCCGGAGTACTGAAACATCCCCGCCTGACTTTGATCGTCTGGGGCGATGGAGACCGAGTCCTGCCGTCGACGCAGATGGACGTGGCACATCGAATCTTTCCGCACGCACAGGCGCACCTGCTTGAAGGGGTCGGTCATCTGCCGCAGTTGGAGGCCCCTGACCAATTTGCACAAATCACTTTGGACTTCGTCCGATCGCAGGTCGCTCAGGCCGGAATTGACGGCGAAAAATAACGAAAGGTTTTGTCGTACAGCAACGGCAATATTCCTTCCGGACTATCGGCCGGCGGACCGACTTGGGTCTACACCATGGGACTGATTCGTTCCGGGATGTCGAGAAGCGCCTTGCCGAACACCTCGTAACCGACGGCCGCGTTGAGGCCGCCGTGCCTTGCTGCCGTGTTGGCGTCGCGCCAAATCCTCTGCAGTGGGTCCGATTCGGCGAAGGAACCGGAGCCGTGTACGTTGAGCAGGATCTGGATGGCCTCGAGCACCTCTTGCGCGGCGTAGCCCGATGCTGCCCAGGATCGGGCCCGGGCGAGGTAGTCGACCGGGATTGAGATTTCTGCCGCATGGTCGAGTTGGTCGGCGTTGGCGTAGGTGTGGAGCCGAGCGGTTTCCAGTTTCACTGCTGCCTTTGCAATTTCGGTTTGCACCGCAACCGAGTCGTTCCGCCGGGTGTACACGGTGTGTGAGACTGCTTTCGATGCAGACTTTTTGACGGCATGATTCAGTGCCGCGCGTCCCAACCCCAGCAGTGTGCCCATCAGGTTCAGCCTGAAGACCGGACCCATAGGCAGCCGGTACAACGGCTCGTCATGTTGAGACACCCCGTCGGCCAGGGGAGCCACGGCGAAGAACCGGTGCTCGGGTATGAACACGTCTTCCCCCCCGCCAGGTGTGGCTCCCGGTACCACGCATGCCGGCGGTGTTCCAGGTGTCGTCGATGGACATTTGCGACCGTGGCACAAGCGCGAAGTGCGGACTGAACGGGTCACCGTTGTCGCCGGGAACGCCGATGCCGATGGCGGCCCAATCGGCATGCGGTGAACCTGACGCATATGGCCATCGGCCGTCGACCCGGATGCCACCCTGGACGCGGCGGGCTTGGATTGGCTGGTTGCTGCCAGACACCCTGACGTCCGGGTTGCTACCGAACACTTCCTCCTGCGTCCGCGGACCGGCGTGCGCGGCACCCCACGCTCCACCCGCGGCGATGTTCACCACCCATGCCGCCGATCCATCGGCTTCGGCGAGTGCCTCGGTCACCTCGGCCAGGGTGCGAGTCCGTCCGGCATAGCCGCCGAAGCGGCGTGGAGTGAACAGCCGGAAGAGCCCTGCGTCAGTCAGCGCGGCGATCACTTCGTCGGCCATCTGACGGTTGACCTCGCCGTCGGCGGTGTACCGGCGCAGCAGTGGTTGGAGGTCCTTTGCCCTGTTGACCAGTTCGGTGTGGCTGGGAACGTCCGAGCTTGTTGTCGTCATCGTGCCTCCCGTCGCGACGGCGTCGCGGCTGTCGAAGTTGTTAGCGAGGTGCTGCGGCGATTGCTTCGCGCGCCGCGCGGTACAGATCCAGTACTTCGTTCAGATGAGAACGCACGGGACCGGATCTTCGTTCTGATGTAGCGACCCGTCACGGGGATGAATACCGGTGAGAGGAACGCTCCAATGCCTGAGATGATGCCTGCTGTCACAGACGACGAGCTTTACGCGAGCGTCACGTTGACCATTCGTCCCGAGTGCCGACTGGAGTATCTGAACGAGCTTCGCAGGGTGCTCCCGCAGGCAAGGGCTCTGCCGGGTTGTCGATTGCTGGAGGTGGGTGAGCACATCGACGCGCCGGCGACGTTCATCCTCACCGAGCGCTGGCGCAGCGGCCTGGAGTATCTCAACGAGTACCTCACGTTGCCCTTCTTTCAGGACTATCTCTCAGCGACGGAACCCATGTACGCCGCCCCTCTCAGCGCCGTTGTACTTCGCCCGGTAGCGGCAGAGCGACTCGGCCCCGACTACTAACCATTGAGATTGGGGACCACAGATTCCCGCCGGTTGAGGTGCTCCTCTTTGGCGTCCCGGCTGACCCGTGTGGGTGAGAGGAAGGCCTCCCCGATTTGACGTGCTTGGTCTACTCCCTTGTCACGGTTAGGTGAGTTGTGATCGCCTTCCACGTCATAGATGAGATGGCTTTCCACGTCTGTCACTCCACAATAGGCAAATACTCCTACGTCGATCTGGGTCTTCATCGCCTCGGCGTACCCGTACTTGTCATACGTTCGCTTGGCCGAGCCTGCGATCCCGACAAGGACCGTCGGAACATTCTGCAGAAGAGCCTTCTCCGGCGCCTTACCTCTGTCTTCGACGCCGTCGCCATACTGGTATGCCCAGCCACCGGTAAATACCCGCTCAATCCACCCTTTCATCATTGCAGGCATGCCCCACCAGTACACCGGGAAGATGAACGCGAGCTTGTCTGCCCTCTCTACCCGGCGATGCATGGCCGCGATCTCGGTCGGAACCGGTCCGCCCCAGAAGTGGGCATGATCTTCAGTGGTGAACCGGGGGTCGAAATCTTCCTGATGAAGGTCCAGGATGTCTATTGACCACTCCGCCTGCCGAAACGGCTTGTGAAACTCCTCCATCACAACTGCCGGGTAGCGATCGGTGAACGGGTGTGAATAGACGGTCAGCAAGTGCATGAGAAATCCGCTCGTTTAAGACGTTTGGCATCGACATCGGTTGACCACTACAACGCCGGATCAGTCGCCGGGGTTCCAAGCGGCGGCCGGGTACCGCTACCGCGCTTTCGGTGCCGGTTAATGCGTGGCAATGAAGCGTTGGGAGGTGATCGTCGTTCCGTGTAGAGGGGTTAGCGAGCCGAGGGAGATGTAGTGATCGAAAAGTTGCCCGCGACCGATGAGCGGATAATCCAGACTCATGCGCGGTTTCGATCCCTGGGACCGGTGATTCCGCTCAGGTTGCCCGGTGAAGTCACGGTGTGGGCGGCGACCAGCCATGCAGCAGTTCGCGAGGTGCTTCAAGGCGACGGCCGACTCTTTGCTAAACACCTTTCGAAGTGGCGCGCCTACCGCGAGGGCCGGATCGCCGACGATTGGGCGCTGATGCCACTGCTCCGCAATGAGCACATGCTCATGCAGGACGGCGCCGTCCATTCCCGGCTGCGCCGACTGATGTCGACCGCCTTCACGCCCAGGCGCGTGCAAGCACTCGAGCCGTTCATCGAACACGTCGTCGACGATCTGTTGGACAACATGAATCAATCCGTCGACTTGGCGAGCGACTTCGCCGAGCAGGTCCCTATGGCGGTGATTTGTGAGCTTTTCGGCGTTCCCAGCTCTGATCGCTCCAACATCCGGACGTGGACCTCGACCCAGTTCTCCACGACCGCCACACCCGAGCAGACCGCCGCCGCCGCCCGTGAATTGGCGGCCTATATTCGCTCATTGGTGGAGTCGAAGCGGGGAAGCCGCGATGATGACCTGACCACGGCGCTGATCCGGGCACACGATGACGAGGGGCAGCTTTCCACCCAGGAGCTCGTCGATTCCCTGCGTCTGATGTTGATCGCCGGGCACGAGACGACGTTGTATCTGATCAGTAGTGCGGTGGTCGCGCTCCTGACGCACCCCGACCAGCTCAACGCAGTGATGGAGTCGAACCGTTGGCCCGATGTGATTGAGGAGACCTTACGGCTTCACACCCCGGTTGCCGGCTCGGCTTTCAGATACGCGCTGCGCGACGTGACGGTGGCTGGCGTCGAGATCTCGTCGGGCGAAGCAATTTACCTGTGTTATAGCGGTGCCGGAACCGACATGGCCGCGTACGGCGACGACGCTGCCTGTTTCGACATTGACAGGAAGCAGAGTCACCTCGCCTTCAGCTACGGTCCACATTTCTGTCTGGGGGCGCCGCTCGCTCGATTGGAAGCGCGAATTGCTTTGTCCCGTCTATTCCGTCGCTTTCCTGGCATGAGCCTTACGGTGGAACCCGAGCAGATCCCCTACACCCCATCGTTCATCACCAACGGGCCGGTCAGTGTGCCGGTGACACTGAACTGACAATCTCCCCGTCTGTGGGCGATTGGCGCGCCCGCGAGTGATGCTGGCAGGAGCCGGAGACTCCGGGCGTTCGACCTTGCCCATCGCGGCAAGCGGCGTGCCGTCGAGGGAGGGGTATGCGGGCACTTGCTCGTCGATGCTGAGTTCGACGTTTGTCTCATTCACGACCAGCGTCGCGCCGGCGCGCTCGGCGGCAGAGGTGACGGCGTGGCGCGTTTGGTCGTCCAGTGGGGTTGTGGAACTCCGGCATAAGAAACGCCAATTTCGCACTCGTCCGGCGCGGACCCCGCGCGACCCGCTGATCGACACCACATTGATGCGCGGCGGTGTCAGCTCCGGCAGCATTCCCGAGCCCAGGAGCGCACGAAGCCGCCACGATCTGTTCACCGCCGCCCTCCAACCACCGGGGAGCCGGCCGGCCGGGCTGACATCCTCACCGAGCGCAACGGCCCCATCCGCCGACCACCGTCGGAAGCGTCCACACCGCGTTCGCGGATGTGAGTGCGTCCACGAGGCGTTGCTCGAGTGTATGGAGGCCGAGTTCCTCCTCTGTGGCGATACCCGAAGCCACGATCGCGTCCTTCATGGCGTACACCGCGCTCACCAGGTAGGCCGCGGCGTGGCGGTTTTCGGGCGCCCAGTATGGCTGAATGCCGATCGCTTCGACGTCGCTGAGACCGGCTTGCGCGAAGAGGGCGGGAAGGCGCATGCCGATGTCGACATCGGCGTGGGCGTGCTCGAATCCCGCCCGTAGCCATTTCAGGATGCGCGCGTGCAGCGCAACCTCGGGCAGTGTTCGCGATCCGGTCCCGTCGTAGTCGATAACCACAACAAGGCCCCCTGGGTGCAGGTTGTGCTTGTGGTGGGTAAGGACGTCCACAGCGGCGGGCAGATGCATGAGTAGCAGCCGGCAGACGATGGCGTCGAACGGTTCCTCGTCAGTGAAGGTGCGGGCGTCTCCCAGTCGAAAGGCGATGTTGCGCATGTCAGATTCGCTGAGACGCCGCTCGGCTACGGCGATTTGGGCAGGGTCGGAGTCCACCCCGACGACGAACCCGTCCGGTCCGACCATCTCGGCCACCTGGAACGAGACGTCGCCAGGGCCCGAACCCAGGTCGAGGACTCGCATACCCGGTCGAATGCCGCCGCGCTGCAGCAGGAGTGCTGTCGGCGCGGCCAAGAAGGCAGCCTGGCTCTGTAGCCGCGCGATCTCTACTTCACCACTTCCGAGCACGTATTGGGGTGTGTTCACATCGAATCAGAACGGGCGGTTGGCGAGTTCCATTCGGCCGGGGACAGCCCACGAGTGCTGTTGATCGAGCCGCCCGCGCGCATCGAGAAGCTTGTCGCGGGGGAGTCGACGACGGCGGGTAAACTGTATCTGTGACAATCGGTTTGATCTCTGCGATCCCGCAGGAACTGGCTCATCTGCGCGATGTGATGGACGATGTCGACGGCGTGAGTATCGCCCATACCCGTTTCGATACCGGTTCGCTCGACGGTCATGACGTAGTGCTGGCTGAGACGGGAATGGGCAAGGTTAACGCTGCGCTGGTAACGACCGCGCTGGCCCACGGTTTCGGTTGCCGTGCCGTCGTTTTCTCTGGTGTCGCCGGCGGGCTGGACCCGGACCTGAATGTGGGCGATGTCGTCGTCGCGGATCGGCTGATCCAGCACGACGCGGGTCTGATCGAGGACGAGCGGCTCCAGACCTATCAGGCCGGCCATGTACCGTTCATCAACCCGACCGCTCGACTTGGTTACGACGTGGACACCTCGCTATTAGCCAGGGTGAAGGGCACGTTGAACGGTGTCAGCCTGCCTCCGCTGTCGCCCGAAGCCGGCGGGCAGGGGCGGCCGGCGCAGATCGTTTACGGCACTGTGCTGTCCGGTGACCAATACCTGCACAGCGAGCCCACCCGGGCTCGTTTGCACAGTGAGTACGGCGGTCGTGCTGTCGAGATGGAAGGTGGCGCGGTGGCTCAGGTTTGTGAGGCATTCGGGATCGGTTGGCTGGTGATCCGGGCGTTATCGGATCTGGCGGGTCAGGATTCGCGGTTCGAGTTCGGCCAGTTCGCGAGCGAGGTAGCAGCCGCGTCGGCCACGGTGTTACGCCGGCTGCTATCGGTGCTTTAGCCGTCTGTAGTCTCAATGGACGGCTCCGGCAGTGAAGTCGCCGAGAAGATGTTTCCCGGGTCGTACCGAGCCTTGAGCTCGAGCAGCCGGTCGGCATTCGGTCCGTAGGCCACCGTTGCCTGTTGCGGGCGATCGGCACCGAAGTAGTTGGGGTAGGCGCTGTTCAGCGCGTAAGGCTGCAGCGCGGCCTCCCCAGCGTCGGCCCACGCACGATTGGCGGTCTCATCACCGGTGCGCCATTGAGCGTAGAACCCGACCATGACGTGGCGCTGCCGGATCCCGAACGCTGTCGAATCCACCGGAACCCGCTCCGGCGCACCATGAAAGGGGTGCACGCCAATCCAGCTCAGCGGCGACGGACGGGTCCGCATCGCGTCGACCATGACCTGAACGGCCTCGGGACCGAGTTCTGGCAGGGTGACTGTGCGGCACACCAGGTTGGACTCATTGACCGTGAATGCGTCGGTGTTTCGCAGCATCTGCGCTGGGGTCACCCGGTCCACCTGAACGAGGACGGCATCACCAAGGCCTGCAACCAGATCGCAAATCCGCTCATCGTCAGCCTCGGCACCGCTCCAGGCATGCATCATGACGAATACCACACCCCCGTCCGGGTTCTGCACAAAGGCCGGAGTCTGGGTGAGCTCGTCGGGGAATTCCTCGACCAACGTGGCGTAGCGGCGCACCACCTCGGGTGCCTGTTCGGCGGGAAACGCGATGATCCCGTGCGAAATCGAAGACATGGAATGCAGTCGAATTCGCATGCTGGTGACGACGCCGAAGTTGCCGCCACCGCCCCGCAATGCCCAGAAGAGGTCTGGCTCGTTGTCGGCATCCGTCGACACCACCCGGCCGTCGGCGAGCACAACTTCGGCGCCCAGCATGTTATCCAGCGCCAACCCGATCCGCCCGGTGAGAGGTCCGTATCCGCCGCCGAGCGTCAGCCCCGCAACACCGACCCGCCCCATCGACCCCGTCGCTGCCACCAGACCGTGCTCCTCGCAGACGTCGGCGAGCCGCGCGATCGTCGTACCTCCCTGGACCACTGCGACGTCACCGTCGACGACAACCCGCTGCATTAGGGTGAGGTCGATGACCACGGCTCCCTGCACGGACCGTCCGGACCAGTCGTTGCCGCCGACGAGCACCGACACAGATACCTCGTGCTCGACCGCCGCCAGAACCGCCGCTCTGACATCTGCGGTGCTCTCCGGAGTGACGACGAGCCGGGGACTGAAGTCAACCCCGATGCTGAAAACTCGCCGCCGGGCGTTCTCGTAGGCTGGACCGGACGAGTGCACCCGGTCCGGTCCGATCTGGTCGGCGAGTGCGGAGGTCATCCGCGCGACGGTCGAGTCGTGGTCGTTCATCTCAGACATTGGGCAGTGCGCTTCCCATCCTTGATCCTGCACGCTCTGACCAACGATCCAGGACCCGGATCCCTTCAGTCGTTGTGGCATTACCCAGTTGTGAGCACGCGACGAGTGGCCGTGTTTCTGGAGGCCGTTGTCTCTGCGGTGGTGGGGCGAGGAATCAGGAAGGACATCGCGAAGGCACCGATCAGCAGGACGGCGCTACCGACTGCAGCGGCAATGTAGCCGGGGGCGGGCATCGTGGGGTCCGGCGTCGCAGCGGACTGCATCGCATAGATGACAACGAAACTGAGGCCTGCCCCGATATTGAATGCCCCGGCGCTCAGACCAGGTAGCGAGCCTGGCCGCTCGGTGGGGCTGAGGACCACTCCGAGCCCGTTGAGCATGATGTTCGCCATGCCCGCATATGTGATACCAACCCAGACGGCGACGATGAACAGGAATGTCGGATCGGTAGCGTGCACGACGAAAGTGAGTGCGATCATCCCTAGCACCGTGCCGATCAGGCCGAACCGCAGAATGCTCTTGTAACCGAAAGTGGCGGCGAGCCGCCCCGACAGCGGTCCCATCAGCAATCCTGCCACCGCGTAGGGCGTCAGAATGAGAGCTGACATGGTTTCGGCGTCGAGGCCGAAACCGAGTGCGCCGTCTTGGGCGAGGGCAGGAACGATACCGTTCATCAGGGCGAACACGCCTGCCAGAGTGAGGATGGTAGTGATGATCAGAGCCCAGGTGGCGCGTTCACGCATTTGGGCAGTGGGGACTAGCGGCGCAGGAACGCGCTTCTCGACCACCCAGAACATTGCGAATGTGAGAACTGCGAGGACGGCAAGTCCGCCCGCGATCCACCAGTTGGCACTGCCGAGTTTGCCGGTTTCGTTGATGGCCACCAACGCCGCGCCGACGGTGGCAACGAGTAGGACTGTGCCGATGGCGTCGAGACGTCGGCGGTCATCCCCGAAGGATTCGGGAGTCATGATGCGGACCAGGACCGCCGCGGCGACGGCGACTGCCGCCATGGTCCAGAAGATGGAGTGAAACCCGTGATGGGTCACGAGGTATCCACCGAGAATCGCGTCGAATCCGGCGATCCCGCCGTTGATCGCGGTCACCACGCCCAGCAGGGTCCCGTACTTCTTCGGTTCGGGCACCTCGACGCGCAGCATTATCAGCGCGATCGGGATAACCGTCCCCGACGCGCCCTGGATGAACCGTCCGACGAACAGCATCTCGATATTCGTTGTAAGCGCGGCAATTACGCATCCGGCGGCCATGAGTAGCAACGCGCCGCACAGGACTCGGCGGCGGCCGATGATGTCGGCCAGTCGGGGAAGAAAAAGTGCGAACATGGCTGCCGCGATGAAAAATGCGCTCTGGGTGTTGGCGACGGCACCTGCGGTGACGTTCAACTGGCGCTCGATCGATACGAGTGCCGGGCTCAGCATGCTCGCATTCAGTTGGAAGGCCAGGCACGCGGAAAGAAGCGCCAGCATCAGTGTGGTGACCGAAGGCCCGGACCGGGTCTGGTTCATTGCTGACATGGTTGATTCCTTAGTGCCGCAGGGCTGATTTCGGACAGCAGGGGTATCGCGTCGATGGCGCCGGGCCGGGTCACGGCGACGGCGGCCGCGCGCATTGCGTGTTCGGTTGCGCCGGTGATGTCGTCAGGATGCGAAGACAGTGCGGCGGCGAGGTATCCGATGAACGTGTCGCCTGCCGCGGTGGTATCGACCGCTGTCACCTGCGGCGCCGTGAAGTGTTGCGCGCGGTCACCGTGCCATACGTAGGCGCCGGCACTGCCTGCCGTGCAGATCACTGTCGCGCCGGAGGCGCGTGCGACCGCGGCGATGTGGTGCTCCAGATCTCGAATACCATCGCACCCCAGCATCTCTGTAACTCTTACGAGCTCATGTTCGTTGACTACGAGCAGATCAGTCAGGTCGAGCAACTCGTCGATCGAATCAGGTACGGGAGCGGCGTTGAGCACCACCGTGGCGCGGGACTCACGGGCCGCCCGCGCAGCGCGGAGCACAAGGGGAGTCGGTGTCTCGAGTTGCAGTAACACATGGTCACCGGGACTGATCCCAGCCAGCCCCGCTTCGAGCGCTCTGGACGTGAGTTCGCTGTTGGCACCAGGGGATACCACGATCGTGTTCTCGCCGGCATCGTCGACGGTGATCAGCGCCCGCCCAGTCGGTGTTGACGCGACGACGTGAAGATGGCCGGTGTCGACGGCTTCCACGGTGAGTGCCCGTCGGATCACCTCACCATCGCTGTCATCGCCGATGAAGCCGACAATCAACGTGGGTGCACCGGCCCGCGCCGCCGCTACAGCCTGATTGGCCCCCTTCCCACCTGCGGAGACCACGAAGGCGGAACCGATGACGGTTTCCCCTGATTTCGGAATCTCGGTGACTCGCACGCGGTGGTCGGCGTTGAGGCTGCCGACGACGAACACCCGTCCCACAGCGTTACTTGAGGTTCGCGATGGCTTCGCGAATCAGTTGCCAGAACTTGGGCACATCCAGCGTGATCGCGATGTCGGCGTTGGGCTCCTTTTTGAGCATGTTGTGCAGGTCGACCGCAGTGGCTCCCGATGTGAATTCGCCCTTGGTCTCGACGTCGACGTGGCTGCGCTGAATGGTCGTCACGGCGCGGTCGATGGCGATCGCCACCGTGATGGGGTCGTGTAGAGGCCCTTCCGGCATGCCTTCTACCGCATCGTAAGTGCTGCAGAAGAATCGGAGCAGTTCTACCCCAAACGTACTGGTCTCGTTTCCGATCGCGCCAATCGCTTGGATCACTTCTTCGGTGATGAGCGCCTGGTGAGAGATGTTGAGTCCGACCATGGTGAGAGGAAGGCCGGACCTGAAGACGATGTCGGCCGCCTCCGGATCCACCCACGCGTTGAACTCGGGGTATGCGCCCACGTTCCCCCGCCCGGTCGAGCCACCCATCCAGATGATCTCTTTGATCTTGTCCTGCAGTTCAGTTCGCTCTTCGAGCAGCGTCGCGATGTTGGTGAGTGGTCCCGTCGGGATCAACGTGATGGGTTCGGTTGCGCCCGTGAGCAGGTCGGCGATCAGGTCGACCGCGCTGCGTTCGTCCAGTGGGACCGTCGGTGTTGGCAAGACCGGGCCGCCGAGCGCATTGTCGCCATGGATCCAGGTAGCCGGGGTGAGCTCGCGGCGGAGCGGTTTATCGGCCCCGGCGGCGATCGGCACGCCTTGGACTCCTGCCACGGTGAGAGCGACTCGCGCATTGTTCGTCGTGTGTTCCAGTCGTCCGTTGCCGCCGACCGTGGTGACGCCGAGCAATTCGATCTCCGGGGTGCCGGCGGCGAGCCAGAGGGCGAAGACGTCGTCGTGGCCGGGGTCGCAGTCGATGATGACCGGAGTGGGCATTTCGCTCCTTTGCAGTATGAAGTCCGCATCTCAGTTTGGAATACCAAAAGTGATGCGGAGATTAAATCAGCAGCGACATGCGATTGACAAGGGTTGTCACTATTGGGGCCATACTGTACGGGCGTCTATGGTTGGTCGACCAAATATGAGTGTGTGTTACGCGCCGGACCTTGGCGATCTGCTCGTCCCAGGTCGGATCCAGCCGTATGCGAGCCCGTGTTGCACCAGTAGTTCGGTGAGATCGCCGAGCGAGGTCGAGGCGGACACGATGTCGGCCTCCTGCGCGCGCACCGTACCCTCGGTCGCGCCTGGCATCTGCCACGTTCCCCCTCGGCTCAGCCAGTTGAGCAACATGGGCTCCAAGCGATCCATCGATTTGGCGAATCGAGCCTCCGGCGACTGCCCGCTTTCGAACTCTTCCCACAGTGATCGGATCACGCCTGCCTGATCGTCTGGCAACAGCGCGAACAGGCAGGCGGCGGCCGCTTGTTCGCGCTCTTGCTGGTCGTCCGACGCATCCGGATCGAATACCGGGCTGTCGCCCGCATAGATCTCGATCAGGTCGTGGATGATCACGAGTGTCATCGTGTGTCCCACATCGATTGGCTCGTTGGAGTACTCAGCCAGGATCAGGACCATCAACGCCAAGTGCCAGGAGTGTTCTGCGTCGTTCTCGAGTCGATCTGCGGCAGCCAGCGGGGACGCGCGCAGAATCGTCTTCAACCGGTCGGCCTCGGCGATGAATGTCATCTGCGCTCGGAGTCGGTCGCCAACGCCGTCCGGAAGTGGATTCTGGTCGATGACCCTGTCGTGGTGCACGGGTGCCACTGTGCCATGTTCGAGTCATCCCGTGACCTGAGATCATGTACCCCTTTTGGATCGCGCGCGTCCTCTAAGGGGGTGCGTCACGGGCCCCCATTTGCAGCTGACCAAGCCTAGGTTGTCGTCGGACGCAGCGGTGTGACCGACGATAATGACTGCGCACGT
Organism: Mycobacterium sp. NPDC003449; assembly: GCF_053588415.1. NCBI lineage: Bacteria > Bacillati > Actinomycetota > Actinomycetes > Mycobacteriales > Mycobacteriaceae > Mycobacterium > Mycobacterium sp. NPDC003449. Next base: position 8,422 of record NZ_JBSFPX010000120.1, on the reverse strand, counting down.
CAGTGAATTCATTCACGGCAAAGGGTGGTGTTTTGATGGCGGAGCTTCCTGACTGGGCTGAGCGACTCAACCTGTCTCCACATCCAGAGGGAGGCTGGTTCGCCGAGACGTGGCGCAGCGGCTTGACGGTGCCGCAGGCCGCCTTGCCGCCGGGCTACGTCGGTCCGCGGAGCGCTGGAACGGCGATTCTGTTCCTGCTCATGCCAGGGCAACAATCCGCATGGCACACCGTTCGAAGCGCGGAGCTGTGGCTCTTCCACCGCGGAAGCCCGTTGATTCTCGAGTCAGGAGCTCGACAGGATAGCGCGGCAGGAACACTGCTCGGAGTAGACATTGCCGCCGGTGAACAGCCGCAGGTGTTGGTGCCACCGGGGTATTGGCAACGGGCCCGGCCACGTGATGACGAGCCGACTTTGGTCAGCTGTGTCGTCGTGCCGGGCTTCGACCTCTCCGACTTCGCGATGGATGCCCCTGCCGGCTGAGAGTCATCATCGCTGATAGCCATCGGCACGACGTATGTGATGTCGGGTGTGCTATCGACGATAACACCATGTAGTGTATCGCCGGAAACACGTTTGGTATCAAACGGGGTGGGTGCGTTGATCGCGCCAGGTGAAGGAACCACGCAGAAAGTCTTCGATGATCAATACCGCGAGATGCTTCGTGCCAGCTACCGCCGTAGTCCTACTGGGCATGTGCAGCGCCGTACCGATGGCGCGCGCCGGCGAAGGTGGGCCGCTGTACCGGTTGGTCGATACCGCCGCGCAGCGCCTCTTGACAGCGGAGCCGGTAGCCGCGTTCAAGTGGGTCAAGGGCGGCCCGATCGAGGACAGCGCCAGGGCTGACAAGGTGCTCGACTCAGCCGGCGCCGACGCCCGCAAGCGCGGGCTCGACGAGCAGTACGTCAGGCGAATCTTTGAGAATCAGATCCACGCCACCGAAGGTGTGGAGTACACGCGCTTCGGGCAGTGGAAGTTCGACCCGGCCGTGGCGCCCACCTCGGCCGAGGATCTTGCCCAAAGCCGTACTGCGATAGACCGGTTCAACCGCGTAATGGTTACCGAGATGGACGCCCAACGTGATGTCCTGATGGGCCCGGATTGTGTTGGCGCCCTTGAGGCCGCGCGTAATTCGGTCGCTGCCGCACGCACACTGGATCCCCTCTATCGGCACGCGCTCGATGTCGCGACATCGAGCTACTGTGGCTGGAGGGAAGCGCCGGACCCATGAAACTTGGGATGGGTCTGCCGCAGTACGGATCGGCCATGGGCAGCGCCGCAGATCTGTGCCGCTTCGCCACGCGCATTGAAGAAATGGGCTATGACACGCTCTGTGCTGCCGACCGTTTGTTCAGCCCGCTGAAGATCCATAGCTATCCTCCCGGAGGTAACGACGACTTCTGGGCGGCGTACTTGGAAACGCTGAGCGCCTTTGGTGATCCGTTCCCGGTGATTGCCGCCGCTGCAGCGGCCACTACCCGGATACGGTTCAACATCGGTACTCTGAATGCGCCGCTGTATCAACCGATTCACTTGGCCCGCACACTGACAACGTTGGATGTCCTCTGCGACGGCAGGCTCGACGTCGGGCTCGGCCTCGGATGGATGCGCGACGAGTATGACGCATTGGGCCTGGCATGGTCGTCGCGCGGGCAGCGGTTCGATGACATCCTGTCGTTTCTGCACATCTGGTGGACCGACAATCCGGTCGAATACGCGAGTCCCTTCATCTCCGTGCCGCCGACCCGGGTTGATCTGCGACCGATCCAACCCGGTGGACCGCCGATCTTGCTGGGCGGCTCAAGCCCCACTGCGCTCGCCCGGGTCGGGCGGCGTGCCCGTGGGTGGATCGGGTTCGACACGCTTCCTGAGGACACCATCAGATCGTTGTGGTCGACAGCTCGCCGCGTGGCCGATGAGAGCGGGCGTGACCCCGATGCGCTGCGGAAAGTGATGCGCGTCAACGGTGTGCAAGGCGAATCCGTAGCGCGACTGGCAGACCGGCTCGCTCGTCTTGCTGAGCAGGGCACTGACGAGGCGATCGTGGACTTCGCATTCACCTACTCGACGATCGACGAGAGGTTGGATGCCGCGGACCGCCTCATGCAGATGGCGGCCTGGTAGACGACGACGGCGTCGAGAACACCCTTCCGTCTCCGTCCCAGGCGGGGCAGGACTAGACAAATCTACCGACTAGAAGGTAGGTTACCGATGTGACTGCATCTGTGAACCTCACGAATCTCCACCACCGCAGCATCGATTCACGGGCTAGGACTACGACGATCGTCCCAACGGTGATCGACAATCTCCGGCTCGATTTCTCTCGGTGTCACGTTTGTGCAAGGGATTAGTACCAGCTAGTAGGTAGGCAGTATTGCAGTACCCGAGGCTGCGCAACGTGCGCCTTCGGTTGTTCATTGCGCGCGGGTTGCGGTGTGGGTGTGATGCCCCGCTCTGGTTGCCCGTGCCTTCATTTCAGATTATGGGAGAGATCATGACAACGATTACCGGCAAGCCGAGCGGAAATGTGGGCGCGAGTGCTTGGTTGAAGAAATACTATTTCGTCAGGGCTGGATTCTCGATCGTGTGGGTGGCCGCGGTTTTCGGTGTGGCGGATGGTCCGGCGGCGGTGGTGGCGGCGTTGCTGCTGATTTATCCGGCATGGGATGCGGTGGCCAATGTGGTTGATGCACAGCGTAATGGGGGATTGGGGAGTAATCCGACGCAGGCGTTCAATGCGGCGGTGAGCGTGGTGACCACGATCGCTGTGGCGATTGCGCTGAGTCAGAGTATGAACGCGGTGTTGGGTGTGTTCGGTGTGTGGGCGGCGTTGTCGGGTCTTTTGCAGCTGTCGACCGGGGTGCGACGCTGGAAGAGCTATGGTGCGCAGTGGCCGATGATTCTCAGTGGTGCGCAGTCCACGATGGCGGGGATCAAATTCTTGATCGATTCGAATGCGCCAGAGGTGCCCAGTATTACGACTATTGCCCCGTATGCGGGGTTCGGAGCGTTCTACTTCCTGATTGCGGCGATCTGGCTGGTCGTCAGCGACGCCCGCCGCGCCAAGAGGTGAACCTCAAGGTCCGACCGGCGTAGTTCCGACAAACAAAACGTCACGGCATCCCGTCGTCGCGATCAGGTAGCTCCGCCCGGGGCACGCTTGTCGATGCCGTGTGTTCGGCGACCAAGGTCTGGAGAAACACCCCACGACTGAGGCGACCAAGGAGATTGCTTCGATGTTAGTAGCACGGCAAGTTGATGAGCGCATACCCACTGGTGGTGGTCATCGTCAGTGTGGTGGGTACGCCACGTCGTCTGCCATAGCTCGTCGTTCGGCTGGTGACGGGAAGCGAATTTTCGACGGGTCGGATGGCGATCGGCATCGCAGTGATGAGCGGTTTGTGCGTGAGACCGAGCAAGTGCGTGAGTTCCTGGTGCGTAATGCGATCCGGTTGACGCATCAACGTGCTGATGCTGAGGATCTCGTGCAGGAGACGTTGCTCAAGGCGTATATCTCGTTTGATAGTTACCATGAAGGCACACAGTTGAAGTCCTGGTTGGCGCGGATCATGACTAACGCGTGGATTGACAAACATCGTTCGAGCCAGCGTCGTCCCGCCGAAAAGCTGACTGCTGAGGTAATGGAGTCGCTGAGCTCGTTTGACATATACCGTGCTCGTAGTGGGGAGTCTGCTGAAGCGCAGGCGTTGCAGGCGATTCCCAGCGAGGCTGAGTTAGCGTTGCAGACGTTGCCGGATGGGGTGCGTGAGATCGTGTATTACGCATGCATCGCTGAGTATCGCAATACCGAAATCGCTGCGCTCTTGGATATTCCAGTAGGTACGGTGGGTTCACGGTTGCATCGCGGTAAGGCGCTGCTTCGCGACGCTTTGGCTGCGTCCGGTGCCAAGTCCGGCACGCAACAGTAGTCGAGATCATTTCCTGAGCGTGGCAAGTTTTCTGTACGGATCGCCTGGCTGGTCGCTGCCAGTTAGACACGGAGGTAGTGACGGTGAGTGAGTTCTATCCGGCCGATGTCGACCTGATGGACGCACGCTGGTACGAAAACGGGCCTCCGCATGCGGTGTTTGCCAGGATGCGCGCCGATGCGCCGGTTCACTGGAATCCGAGTCGGGACGGCGCTGGCTTCTGGTCCGTGACCAGGCACGCAGATATCGCGTTCGTCAGCAAGCGTTCGGAATTGTTCTCCAGTTCGGCCGCCGGGGTGTTCCTCGATAAGGACCAGTCCGCGCCACTCGAGTTCAGCCTCAACAACCTGCTGTACATGGATCCGCCACGACACACAAAGTACCGGAAGCTGTTGCACACGGCCTTCACAGCGCGGACTGTGCACGCTCTGGCGGAGTCGGTGCGCACGCGTGTGAGTGCGCTGCTCGACGATGTCATCGAGACGGGGCATTGCGACTGGGTGTCGCAGGTCGCGGTTCCACTTCCGCTCGGAGTACTCTTTGGGCTGCTGGGTCTTCCGGAGGCCGATCTCGATCGCCTGTACGTATGGACCGAGCGTCTGGGTGAGTCGACGCGCGCACCAGAGCCCTCGACGGGCGTCGCCGGCTTCGTAGAGATGGGTCACTACCTGCAGGAACAGATCGCTTACCAGACTGCGCAAGGAATCGACGACAGTCTGGTGATGCGACTGCGTCGTGCCGAGGTGGAGGGGACCAAGCTGAGCGACGACGAAATCACGTCTTTCTTCAGTCTGCTGCTGTTCGCAGGTAACGACACGACGCGCAACGTCGCCGCGGCGGGGATGGATGTACTGCTCGATCATCCCGACCAGTGGCGGCTCTTGTGCGAGAACCCGGATCTGATCGACTCGGCCGTCGAGGAGATCCTGCGCTACACCAGCGTTACCCAGTACTTCAAACGCACGGCGCTCGCAGAGGTCGAACTCGGCGGCCAGCGGGTGAAGCCCGGCGACCCATTGATCCTGTGGTACGTGTCGGGTTCTCGCGACGAATCGGTGTACACCGAACCCGATCGATTCGATATAACCCGAAAGGCGCAGAATCACATGGTATTTGGCGGTGGTGGTGCGCACTTCTGCATCGGCGCCGGTCTGGCCCGCCAGGAACTACGCATCCTGTTGCAGGAGACGGCCCGCCGAGCGCCGCACATCGTCCGTGACGGGCCCATCGCACGAACCCCGTCACCCTGGATGAACATCGTCAGGAGCGTTCCTATCCGGTTCGTATCCGAATGATCGATGGTGGTCGGCGAACAGGTTGCGGCGGCGCTTCATCGTTGCTGTTGTTGGTTGACCGCCACCGCCCGGGTGAGTAAGGCCGGGTCGGTGAGCGTCGACGGGTGCGCGAGCAGCTCCCTCACTTTGGCGAGCGCTGTGGCAACTGTGTCGTCGACACCGGCTGCTTGCTGCACCTGGTCGAGAGCCCACCGCTGACGTTTGACGTCGTCGGGCACGTCGACGCCGTTGATCGCGTCCATTCGGGCGGCGTCAGAACCATCCGACATGATCCACGCGCAGTCGACGACGACCGATTGCAGTGCGAAGAATTTATCCGCGGCGAGGTCGAGTTCTGGACCGGAGAGCAGATATTCGGACAGGCAGTTGGCGTGTAGGGCGGCTGCTGACATGCCTTGGCCGAATTCGGGATTGAAGCACGCGACTGCGTCACCGACGCTGATCAACCGGCCCGGGTACCTCGCGAGACCGGTGAAATCACGGCGGCGGCTGTCCATCTGTCGATACGTTTGGACTTCACCAGTGGCCGGCCCAGCGGCCGCCTGTCCGAAGACGGTGGGCAGCGTCGCACATGCCGCCCGGAACGCTTCGATCGACTTGGGGGGCCGGTGGTCCCCGTAGCCGAACAACAACACCAACCATTGCTGTTTTTCTACGGCGAACGCCATGGCGAGGGGCGTTTCAGGATGTAAGGGGTCGCTGGGCAGCGCGCGAGCAAAATTGATCGGCAACACACGCGCATCCTCGGCACGCTCGAATAGTGCTGTCGCATAACTGATATCGACTTGGTGACGCATCAGAGGTGGATGCTGGAAGCCCGCCTGTTCAACCCAGTCACCCAACCGGCTGGGCCGCCCCATGGCGTCCACCACGAAGTCGACGTTCATCGTCTTCTCGCTACCGCTTTCGGCGTAGTGAACGCCGCGCACAGCGTTGTCACGGATCTCGAGGCCGGTGGCCGCCGCCTTTATCGAGCGCACGTTCCGAATGGCGAGAACTCGGCTGCGGATCAACGACTCGAGGAACGGACGTGTCCCGGCCAGTATCGGCGATCCGCCGTCGGGGATCAGTCGGCCGCCCACATAAATGGCCCGTTGGTCGGCAGCGGATAGCACCCCGCCCAGTTTCAGTGCCTCTTGGGTGAAGCCGGGAAACCATCGATCGAGGAATGAGAGTCCAGAAGCGATGAGCACATGCGCCTGGCGGTCCTGTGGGACGCCTGCTCGAGACCGTCCCTCCGTGGTGACCTCATCGCGTTCGACCACTACGACCGTGCGGGCGTGATCGGCAAGCACACGCGCTGCCAGAAGCCCGGAGATGCTGCCCCCCAGTACACAGGCAGTGTCGATCACAGCGGGTGTGTCACCCACGGTTGGGCCGGTGCGCACCAAGCGGTCGAAAACGTCACGAGAGTTGTTGGTAAACGTCCTCACGCAGTCTCCTCCATTCAGCGCTACGCCTACACCGCTTATACGGAACGCAGCCGCAGGGGAATCCGTTCGCCGATCACATGGCCGCCACCCGGGCGCTGCACACAGCGAAAGTGTGTGATCGGTAAAAATTTCCGTTGTCGGTCAGTAGACGCTTGAGGACGATGCCGTCCCCGGTGATAAACGTCGGGTCGTGCTGCCGACATCGACTACATTCGCGGAGGTTTCGGTCGATACGTCGGTGGTCAGCGTGGGCGTTTGTCGGCAATACGGTTGAGCCACTCGACCATCAGATCGCGTTCAGCCGGCGTCAAAGGTACGTCGTCCCCTCCGAGGGCTTGTCGCAGTGCCGTAGCGCGTCCGGCCAGCGTGTTGCGCACCTTGGAGGTCGGCGTCTTGACCATGATGCCTGCGAGCGCGTTCCCCAGCGCGATCTCGCTCAACTCCCGGTCGCGCCTCGCGGCAGGAACTGAGATTTGGGTGATCACGAAACCGACACCGCAGGACTGGAACAGCTCCGTCGCGCGCTCGACGCTCATGCGCAACTTGCCTTCATCGGCTATCCGAGCGATCGCAGTCTGCAGCAAGGACACGGTCGTCTGGGCGGCCGCTGAAATCGCTTCACCGCGTCGGGCATGCCCGTAGATCAGGGCGAAGCATTCGGGGTGCGCGAAGCCGAACGCCACAAATAGATCCCACAGGCGCCCCAGATCGGCGACCGCATCCTCTGAATGTCGCAGCAGTTTGCGCTTTTTCGCGATGTAATCCTCAAGGATGTGGAGGGTGACCGCCTCGATCAGACCGTCTTTGTCGCCGAACCGTCGGTAGAGGATCGGCGGTTGCGTACCCGCGGCCGCGGCGACCGCGCGCGTGGAAACCGCCTCTATGCCTCCCCCGCGCAGAAGGTCGGCTGCTGCCTCCAGGATTCGGTCCGAAGCGGAGGCACGAGTAAGCGGCGGCATGTTGCCGACGATAACATCGACGGGTATCCCTTCCTGACCGGCTTCAGCCACAACGTCGACTACGATCAGGTCTCATGTGATGGGCCGACTGGACATTTCTACCTACCAGAAGGTAGGTTAATAGCCATGGCTGCCGCGACGTCCACTGTAGAAGCAATCTTGCACTGCGCACACTCGTCGATCGTGGCGGGCGGCTACAACGGTTTCAGCTACGCCGATATCGCCGCGGTGGTCGGGATTCGCAAGGCGAGTATTCATCATCATTTTCCGACCAAGGTCGATCTGGTGCGGATTCTGGTGAAGCAGTACCGCGCAGAGGCTGAAGCGGGGATCGCCGAGATCGAACGCCACGTTGTCGACCCGCTGGAGCAGCTGCGCAGCTACGTAGGGTACTGGGAGTCGTGCATCGGTGATCCCGAAACCAGCTACTGCCTGTGCGCGTTGCTTGCGACGCAGATCCCCGTTCTCCCCGACGAGATCGTGCTCGAGGTGCGTGCCTACTTTCGGGCATTGTCTGCCTGGCTTACTTCCGTGTTGGAACGTGGTGTGCGCCAGGGCGGCATCAGCTTGACCGACGATGCCCATACCGAGGCAGAGGCATTGATGTCTGCGGTCCATGGTGCGATGTTGGCGGCGCGGGCCTACGGCGACCCGCAGGCTTTCGGCACGATTACCCGACCGGTGATCGACAGGCTTCGACCCGCCATCCAGTAACCGACTCCGAAGTCGCAGATGTGCGGGATTGGGTACCAGATCAGGAGACCTGAAGCACGATTTTGCCGAGATGCGCGTCGTCGCTCACGGACC
>NZ_JBSFPX010000119.1:0-22505 GCF_053588415.1 Mycobacterium sp. NPDC003449 | reverse complement strand
CGCCGCGCTGCCCGGCTGCGAATGCGGTTCGGTCCCGGTGGCCCGCAGGCTCTTCGGCCCGGGCAGTGCCGGCGCCGCGGCATGCTCTGGCCGCGCTCCTCGGGCGTCATGCCGCCGTCACCTGTAGTGGTCGACGTGCCGACCTCGCTCGCACCGCGGCCCAGTGCCTCCTTGGCCCGGGCCGACAGCGCGCCGAAGCTCATACCGGCGATGGTGACCGGGATGTTCAGGTGCAGCGGGTGTTTGGCGTGCCGGTCGCCGAGCACCACGTCGGTGCCGCAGCGCTCGCGGTATCCCTCCAGCGGGTACCGCGACATCGACGCACCCAGGAACAGCAGGTCGTCGAAGTGCGGCAGCGGGCGCTTGGCGCCCCAACCGCGAATGTCGTAGATCCCGGTCTCGGCGGCCCGCTGGATCGCGGCGATCGTGGTGCGGTCGAATGTGGCGGATTCGCGCAGGCCGAGCCGTGCCCGGTCATCGGTGGTGTGGCTCATCAGTAGGCGCTCGCATTGTCGACGTGGAAGTGGTACAGGTTTCGGGCCGTGCCGTAGCGCGTGTATTCGGCGGTGTCGTCGTCATCGAAACCACTGGCCGCCAGTAGTTCGGCGAGTTCGGCGTGGTGCTCGGGCCGCATCGGCTTGGCGATGCAGTCCGCGCCGAGCGAGGCGACATCGCCACGCACGTAGATGCGGGTCTCGTAGATCGAGTCGCCAAGGGCTTCACCGGCATTACCGCGCACCACCAGGCGGCCCGCCTGCGCCATGAACGCGCTCATGTGGCCGATGTTTCCGCCGATGACGATGTCGACGCCCTTCATCGAGATGCCGCAGCGCGCGGCGGCGTCGCCCTCGATCACCAGGAGGCCGCCGTGGGCGGTGGCGCCAGCGGACTGCGAGGCGTTGCCCGTGACCCGCACGGTGCCGCTCATCATGTTTTCGGCGACGCCGGTGCCCGCGTTGCCGTTGATCAGGACCTCGGCCTGCTGGTTCATCCCCGCGGCGTAGTAGCCGACGTGGCCCTCGATGCGGACCCGCACCGGTGCGTCGACGCCGACGGCCACGTTGTGCGCGCCCGCGGGATGTGCGATGACAACCTCACCCCCGAGGCCGGGCTGGTGTAATGCCGCGTTGACCTCGCGCAGAGGTGTTGTGCGCAGGTCGAACTCGGTGAGACTGACGGTTACCTGGTCCATGCGTAGACAACCTCCGGTTCGGGTTCCCAGATGCGCGCCTTCTCGACGCCCGGGAGTCCGGACAGTGCGCGGTACTCGCTGGCCATCGCGACCCACTCGTCGGTCTCGGCGATCACCGCGGGCTTGCACGCGATCGCGTCGCGCACCACGGCAAATGAGTCGCGGTTGGACACCAGCAGCGTGTAGAAGCCGTCAAACGTCGCGCACAGCTCCTTGAGCGCGGTCTGGACGTCGCGTCCGTCCGCCAACTGGGCGGCGACGAACCGCGCACCCACCTCGGTGTCGTTCTCGCTGTCGAACTGCACACCGGCGCGGCGCAGTTCGCGCCGGATGGTGGCGTGGTTGGAGAACGATCCGTTGTGCACCATGCACTGCTCGGGGCCCACGGTGTAGGGGTGGCAGCCTGACGGTGTCACCGCGGACTCGGTCGCCATGCGGGTGTGCCCGACGCCCTGCCAGCCCTGAGCCTTGGCCAGGCCCCACGCGTCGGTGAGCGAACGCGGATGTCCCACGCCCTTGAGCACCGCGAGATCGGAGCCGAACCCGGCGATCAGCGCCGACGGGTAGGCCGAGCGGACGCGGTTCAGCAGATCCTCCGCCGGCGTGTCGGCCGACAGCAGATACGTCGAATCAACCTGTACCACCTCGACATCGGGACCGAGGTCGGGTGCTTCGGCGAGGTCGGTCACCGAGACGCAGCCGCGGGCGGGCGGTGACAACACCGGATCGCCGTAGACCGCGACGCCGGCCGAATCGGCGCCCCGGTCCGACATTTCGCACAGCATCTCGGTGAGCAGTTCACCCAACCGGGGATAGAGCTCGGCTGTGCGCAGGTGTAACCCCACGATCCCGCACATGACGTTGTTCTCCTCTCGGGAATTTCGGACTAGAACGCCGTGAGATAGGTGTCGACCTCCCACGGCGTCACCATGCCGTGGTAGGTGAAGAACTCCTCGCGTTTGAGGTTTGCGAAGTAGGTGGCCACACCCTGACCCGCGGCATCGAGCGCGCCGGTGACCACCGGATCGGCCTCCAGTGCGTCGACGGCGTGCAGCAGCGTGGGCGGCAGGGCCGACGTGCCACCGCTGCCGACCGGGCCCGGATCGATGCTGCGCTTGATGCCGTCGAGGCCGGCGCCCAGCGCGGCGGCGATCGCCAGGTATGGATTGGCCGAGCCGTCACCGCCACGCATCTCGATGCGCTGGTTGTCGGGAACCCGGATGTAGTGCGTGCGGTCGTTGCCGCCGTAGCTGGGCAGCCGGGGTGCCCAGGATGCCCCGGATGCGGTGCTGGTGGCGCCGGTTCTCTTGTAGGAGTTGACAGTTGGTGCGACGACGGACTGCAGGGCGCAGGCGTGGTCGAGGATGCCGGCCAGGAACGCATACGCGGTGTCGGACAGGCCGAGGCCACGCTCGTCACTCTCGCACGGGAAGACCGGGCTGCCGCCGCTGGTGAGTGACAGATGGAAGTGCAGCCCGCTGCCTGTGCGGTCGGCGAACGGTTTGGGCATGAAGGTGGCCACCATGCCGCGTTCGGCGGCGATCATCGACAGCAGGTAGCGCAGCGTGATCACCCGATCGGCCGTGGTGAGCGCGTCGGCGAACTCGAAGTTCTGTTCGAACTGGCCGTTGCCGTCCTCGTGGTCGTTGGCGTAATTGGACCAGCCAAGGGAGTTCATGGCCGTGGAGATCGCGGTGAGGTGCTCGTACATGCGGGTGAGGCCGCGCGCGTCGTAACAGGGCTGCGCGGCGGTGTCCGCGACGTCGGCGGTGACCAGCGCGCCATCGGCGTTGCGGCGCAACAGGAAATACTCGACCTCGGCACCCACCCACGGTTCGAATCCGGCGTCTGCCGCCTGCTGGATCAGGTTCTTGAGGATCACCCGTGGCGCGTACGCCCAGGGCTTGCCCTCGACGTGCGGATCGCAGTGGACCAGCGCCAGGCCGTCCTTGATGAAGGGGATGGGGGTGAACGACGCGGGATCCGGGATGGCGATGAGATCGGGATCCTTGGGTTCCTGGCCCATGGCGCCGACGGCGTAGCCGGCGAAGCCGACGCCCTCGGTGGCCAGCATGTCGATGGCCTCGACGGGAACCAGTTTGGCGCAAGGTTTTCCGCGCAGGTCGACGAACAACGCGAGGATGAACCTGGTGCCGTTCTGCTCGGCGAGAGTGGCGAGATCAGAGGTCATGGGGAGAAATCCTTCGTCTCTTATCAGGAATCAACATATCACAGCATGAAACTTCGGCAAGCCGACGAAGCCCCGGCCCCGGACGCCGCGGAGAGCCTCCGCGGTGACCGGGCCGGGGAATCATCAACCGGATCAGACGAATTCGAACTCGTAAGCGGAGTCGCGATGGAACTTGGCGTCGATACCCTTCTCTTCCTCGTCGGGAGAGATGCGGATGCCCATAGTCTTCTTCAGCGCGAACGCGATGGCGTATGCGAGTACGAACGAATAGATCATGACCGCACCGGCCGCGACGGCCTGCTTCCACAACTGGTCGATGCCGCCGCCATAGAACAGACCGTTGACACCGTTGGGCATCCCCTCGCTCGCGAAGAAGCCGATCAGCAGTGTGCCGATGAGGCCGCCCACGAGGTGCACACCGACCACGTCGAGCGAATCGTCGTACCCGAACGTGTCTTTCAAGCCGACGGCGTACACGCAGACCGCACCCGCGATGCCCCCGACGAAGATCGCGCCGATCGGTGTCACCGCACCGCATGCGGGTGTGACGGCGACCAGACCCGTGATGGCGCCCGACGCCGCGCCGACACCCGTGACGTGACCCGTCTTGATCTTCTCGACAGCGAGCCACGCCAGGACCGCCGCGCAGGTCGCCACGAACGTGGTGACCATGACGATCGCGGCCGAGTTGCCCGCCGAGAGCGCCGAACCGCCGTTGAACGCATACCAACCCGCCCACAGCATGCCCGCGCCGAGCAGCGTGAGCGGCACGTTGTGCGGCTTGCGCCGGCCGAACATCGCCGACTTGCCCAGCACGATCGCCAGCGCGAGCGCGGCCGCACCGGCGTTGATGTGCACCGCGGTGCCGCCGGCGAAGTCGACGGCGCCGAGCTTGTTGGCGATCCAGCCGCCCACGGAGTCCTCTGTGACCGTACCGTCGAACGCGAATACCCAGTGCGCGACCGGGAAGTACACCAGCACGGCCCAGAACGCCGCGAACACCATCCAGGCACCGAACTTCATGCGATCGGCCACGGCACCCGAGATCAGCGCCACGGTGATCGCGGCGAACAGCGCCTGGAACACCGCGAACAGGCTGACGGGTAGCCCTTCGACGGTGGTCATGGGCTCAAGCAGGTCTTTCAGGCCCGCGAATTCGGTGAAACTGCCGACGAATCCGCCGTAGGACGTGCCGAAGACCATCGAGAATCCGAAGAGGACCCACAGCAGGCCGACGACGGCGACGGCGCCGAAGGTCATCATCATCATGTTGGTCGAGCTCTTGACCGAGACCATGCCGCCGTAGAACAGCGCCAGACCAGGGATCATCAAGGTGAGCCCGATGATGCAACACAGCATGAATGCTGTCGTTCCGGTATCCATCACACATCTCCTCACGGTGGCGGCCCGAAGCGAGCCGTTCACCGGCAGTAACCGATGTTTCTGTTACGTGGATGGTCGCGAAGTGTTGCAGGAGAGTTAAAACTGAATCCGGGCGCCGATCCGCAACGGCGTCGAGATTGCTGTCAGGGCTGTGGTCGCCGTGAAATCACGACCGTGGATGCAATCTCAATGCGATGCGAGAGGGTTACCCCACCGACCGGCGAACGCAATTTGCCCGAGCGGTAGCCGTTCGCGCGGCCTGCCGTCGCGTTCGGCGACCGTCTCGTCCACCCGTTCGTAGTCGCCCAGCGACCCCAGCGCCACGACCGCCAGCGGCCGCACCCCGTCGGGCACGGCGAACGCGGCGCGGGATCCGTCGACGTCGAACCCCGCCATCGGATGCACGATCAGCCCGCGCGACACCGCCTCCACCGACAGCTGGGCGATGGCCGCGCCCGCGTCGACGGCCGCATAGCGCGCGGTGCGCTCGTCCTCGCCCTCGTCGGCGCACACCAGGATCAGTGCGCCCGCCGCCCGCGCATAGCTGTTACCGCGCTTGAGCAGCCCGGCCAGGGCCGTGAAGGTCTCGTCACCCCGCCGCCCGACGACGAACCGGACCGGCTGGCGGTGCCCCCACGAGGCGGCCCAGCGGGCGGCCTCCAGAACCGCGGCGAGTTGGTCGGCGGTGACGGTGGCGTCGGGGTCGAACGCCCGCGGGCTCCAGCGGGCCGCGAGCACCGGGTGAATCGGCACGCTGGTGCTGGCCAGTCGGTCGCGCGGGGTGTCGGGCACGGGGCCAAGCTACCGGCGGGGAAAATCGGATGCGCGTCTCCCTTATCCTTGGTGCGACTCATTTCCGCTATTTCGAAGGATTGGACAGTGGCGCTCGTCGTACAGAAGTACGGAGGATCTTCGGTTTCTGATGCCGACCGGATCCGCCGCGTCGCCGAGCGCATCGTGGAGACCAAGAAGGCGGGCAACGACGTCGTCGTGGTGGTTTCGGCGATGGGCGACACCACCGACGACCTGTTGGACCTGGCCCGTCAGGTTTCCCCGGCGCCGCCCGCCCGCGAGATGGACATGCTGCTCACCTCGGGTGAGCGGATCTCCAACGCGCTTGTCGCGATGGCCATCGAGTCCCTCGGGGCGCAGGCCCGCTCGTTCACCGGATCGCAGGCCGGCGTGATCACCACCGGCACCCACGGCAACGCCAAGATCATCGAGGTGACCCCGGGCCGGCTCCGTGACGCCCTCGACGAGGGCCAGATCGTGCTGGTCGCCGGGTTCCAGGGGGTCAGCCAGGACAGCAAGGACGTCACCACACTGGGCCGGGGTGGTTCGGACACCACCGCGGTGGCGCTGGCCGCGGCCCTGGAAGCCGACGTGTGTGAGATCTACACCGACGTCGACGGCATTTTCACCGCCGACCCGCGCATCGTGCCCGACGCCCGCCACCTCGACACCGTCTCCTTCGAGGAGATGCTGGAGATGGCGGCCTGCGGGGCCAAGGTGCTGATGCTGCGTTGCGTCGAATACGCCCGCCGCTACAACGTGCCCATCCACGTCCGCTCGTCCTACTCGGACAAGCCGGGCACCATCGTCAAAGGATCGATCGAGGACATCCCCATGGAAGACGCCATCCTGACCGGAGTAGCCCACGACCGCAGCGAGGCCAAGGTCACCGTGGTGGGGTTGCCCGACGTGCCCGGTTACGCCGCCAAGGTGTTCCGCGCGGTCGCCGAGGCCGACGTCAACATCGACATGGTGCTGCAGAACATCTCCAAGGTCGAGGACGGCAAGACCGACATCACCTTCACCTGCTCGCGGGAGAGCGGGCCGGGGGCGGTGGCCAAGCTGAGCGCGCTCAAGGAGGAGATCGGGTTCAGCCAGGTGCTCTACGACGACCACATCGGCAAGGTGTCGCTGGTGGGCGCGGGTATGCGCAGCCACCCCGGCGTCACCGCCACGTTCTGCGAGGCGCTGGCCGAGGTCGGCGTCAACATCGATCTGATCTCCACCTCCGAGATCCGGATCTCGGTGCTGGTCAAGGACACCGAGCTGGACACGGCGGTCGCGGTGTTACATGAGGCATTCGGTCTCGGCGGTGCGGGCGAGGCCGTCGTCTACGGCGGAACGGGGCGCTGAGATGGTCAACATCGGAGTCGTCGGTGCCACCGGTCAGGTGGGCCAGGTCATGCGCACCCTGCTGGAGGAGAGAGGCTTCCCGGCCACCGGTGTGCGGTTCTTCGCCTCCGCCCGGTCCGAGGGCAAGAAGCTGCCGTTCCGCGGTCAGGAGATCGAGGTCGAGAACAGCGAGACCGCCGATCCGTCCGGTCTGGACATCGCGCTGTTCTCGGCCGGGGCGGCCATGTCGCGGGTGCAGGCCCCGCGGTTCGCCGCGGCCGGTGCCGTCGTGGTCGACAACTCCTCGGCCTGGCGCAAGGACCCCGAGGTCCCGCTGATCGTCTCCGAGGTCAACTTCTCCCGCGACGCCGGCCGACGTCCCAAGGGCATCATCGCCAATCCCAACTGCACCACCATGGCCGCGATGCCGGTGCTCAAGGTGCTGCACGAGGAGGCCGGCCTGACCCGGCTGATCGTGTCGAGCTATCAGGCCGTATCGGGCAGCGGGCTGGCCGGTGTCGACGAACTCGCGTCACAGACCCGTGCGGTCATCGACGGTGCCGAGGCGCTGGTGCACGACGGTTCGGCCGTGGAGTTCCCGGCCCCGGTCAAGTACGTGGCGCCGATCGCGTTCAACGTGTTGCCGCTGGCCGGGTCGCTGGTCGACGACGGCTCCGGCGAGACCGACGAGGATCAGAAGCTGCGCAACGAGAGCCGCAAGATCCTGGGCATCCCGGAACTGCCCGTCTCCGGCACCTGTGTGCGGGTCCCGGTATTCACCGGGCACTCGTTGTCGATCAATGCCGAGTTCGCCCAACCTCTTTCGGTCGCGCGGGCGTCGGAATTGTTGGCCGGTGCGCCCGGGGTGAAGCTGGTCGATGTGCCGACACCGCTGGCCGCCGCCGGGGTCGACGAATCCCTGGTCGGCCGGATCCGCCAGGATCCCGGCGTGCCCGACGGGCGTGGCCTCGCCCTGTTCGTCTCCGGCGACAACCTGCGAAAAGGTGCGGCGCTGAACACTATTCAGATCGCCGAGCTGCTGGCCGCCGAGCTCTGACGCGCGGGTGTCACCGGCCCGCGTCACCGCCGCCGTCGCGGCGGCCATGGCTTTGTGGCTGGCGCCCGCCGCCCATGCCGACCCGCCGTGGCCATGGCCGTTCCCCGCTCCCGCGCTGCCGACTCTGACCCCCGGCCAGGTGCTGCGGATCGGTCCGGCTGCCGGAACCGGGACGCCGACAGGGGATTACGGGATCGGCGCGACCGACCTGTGTGAGTTCATCGAGTTTCCCAGCCGGATGCTGCAGGTCTGCGGGGACAGCTTCGCCGGCCAGGCGGTGGGTTTCGGCGGCTGGTACTCGCCGATCGCGCTGCATGTCGATCCGGATTCGGTCGACGACCCGGCGGGTATCCGCTACGGCGGTGTCACCGGGGGCGGGGTGGGTGGCCCGTTGCTGGCCGACAAGACGCCGCCGGGCGGTTCCCAGTTGCCCGCCGGCGTGGTGTCGATCAACCGGGACAACTACCTGATGGTGAGCACCACGCACGATCTGGTGCCGCAGAGCTCGAGGCTGGTGAAAGCCGATCCGTCCCGGGGTGATTGGCCGACGATCCCGGGTTCGGTGCGGCCCGCGGATTATCAGGGCGGCGCGCAGTCGCAGATCAGCGGCTACTACGACCCGGTCCCGACCCCGGATTCCCCCGGCGGCTGGGTGTACATCGTGGCCAACAACTTCGACCGCAGTGCCCCGGTGTTCCTGTACCGGGCCAAACCCGATCGGTTCACCGACCGGGCCGGCTGGCAGGGCTGGTCGTCGTCGGGTGGCTGGGGCAAGGCGTCCACCGCGCTGTGGGGTGACCGGGTCGGGGAGATGAGCTTCAAGCAGATCGACGGCAAACCTGTGCTGTCCTATTTCAATGCGGCCACCGGCAATATGGAGATCCGGGTGGCCTACGACCCGACCGGGCTCGGCACGGCGCCGGTGACCACCGTGGTCGTCGGCAGCGACTGGCCCGATCCGGCCGACGCCCTGCCGCCGCCGGAGGTCAACCGGCTGGCCCAGCCCTACGGTGGCTACATCTCACCCGGGTCCACGCTCGACTCGGTGCGGGTCTTCGTCAGCCAGTGGAACACCACCCCCCGGGGCGGGACGCCGTATCGCGTCATCCAGTACGCGGTGAACCCGTTCAAGCCCTGGGAGTAGCCGGCCCGGCTCTCCGCGTGTGTAACGCTGTGGCGGTCGCGGCGGGTAATCCACGCCCGAGTTCGCGGACCGGGTCAACCGAATCAGGCTCACGGTGAGTGGCGTTCCTTCGGTTCAGGCGCCGGCTTGGCTATCGTGCCTGCATGGTTCGCCGCGGACAGCGGGATCGACAAAAGCTGCGGAAGGCTGGCCGCGAAGCCAATGCTGCATTGACCTCATCGCGAGGAACCGATCGACCCGACCGTGCTGGTTGCCGTCAGCGGCAGTGGGACGTCCCGTATGACGATGCCAACACCGTGCGGTTGCAGTTCATTGTGTGGAACAGGGGCAGGGTTCTGGTCGACTTCGTTGTGAATGTGCAGGTCCTCGCCTCGGACGGGTGGGACACTGTCGAGTACTTCGATTGCTGCCACGGACACAGTCATCTGCACACACAGAACCCGGAATTGGACCCGCGCTCCATTGCGCAACTCGACACGGTGGATGACGTCCAACACGCGTTTGCGCAGGTTGAGCGCGAAGCCGACGGCCGTGCGCGTATCATCCGGGACGAGAGGGGATGACAAATGGATCCGCAGCTAGATGCGTTCCGCCGCGAAGTGAATATGAATCTCGCCTGTGGTGCGCTCGCGGACATCGTATTGCCTGTCACCGATGACGATGGTGGCTGTCCGGTCATCGTGGCCATGGAGGATGAGCGGCTGTCGACCCTTCTTGGCCGGATACGGGCAGTCGGCGGGTTCGCCAATCTGTTCGTGCGTGGTCCACAGCAAGTGCGCATGGTCTCTGTCATCGGCGAATCGTGCGCTATTCCGGTACCGGACGACGTAATGACCGGCGAAGATACCCCAGGCCCGACCGCAACTGTCGGCATGTTCATCGACCACATCGAACGTAATCCGAACGGCGTCGCGATATCGGCGGCTGTCGGTCATCCGTCTTGTGCTCGTGACGCTCGACCGGTGGAGTTCGCCGAGGCGGCGCAGTAAGCGGCCGCGCCTCAAGCCCTGGGAGTAGTCGGCCCGCATGTGTAACGCTGTGGCGGTCGCAGCCCGTTTTTCCGCCGTGGCGTTACGAACGCGGGATCCGGGCTTTCACAGCGGATTCATAGCCAATTCTTGATCGGCACCTGAACAGTGCTCGCATGCTCGGGAACATGACTGAAACACCCCCGTCCGAACCCGCGACCGGTCCGGTCGTCCCCCAGGCGCCGGTTCCGTCCGCGCCGCCCGCCCCCGCCGCGGCGCCGCAGCCCGCACCCCCTCCGCCTCCCGCCCAGAAGCGTCAGCAGAGCCGCCTGTTCCAGACCGCCGCATGGGTCGGTATCGCGGCGGGCATCGTCTTCATCGTCGCGGTGGTGTTCGGCACCGGGTTCTTCCTGGGCGCCCACTCCGACGGCGGTCATCATCGCGGCGGTGGTCACGGCGACCGTCCCGGGATGATGATGTTCCACCGCGGCGGACCGCCGATGGCTCCCGCGCACGGGATGATGCCGCCGTTCTTCGGCCCGTTCGGCCAGGGCCCGTTCGGTGGACCGGGCGGCCCCGGTGGCCCCGGTGGTGAAGGGCCAGGAGGGCCCGGCGGCATGGAACGTCCCGGACCGTCGAACACCGCGCCGAGGCCCTGACCGGATCCGTCTTTTTGACTGATTCCAGAAAGAGGGCGCATACTGGCCGCATGACCACGGTGCACGACCACGACCCGAGGGCCCTGCTGCGGGCCGCCGGGCTGCGGGTCACGGCGCCGCGGGTCGCGGTGCTCGAGGCACTGGCGGCCGGGCCGCACTCGACCGCGGACGATGTGGCAGGCCGGGTCCGCGAGACGCTGGGCTCGGTTTCCACCCAGGCCGTCTACGACGTGCTGCGCGCCTGCGTCAACGCGGGCCTGGTGCGCCGTATCGAGCCGGCCGGCTCCTCCGCCCGCTACGAGACCAGGACCGGTGACAATCACCACCACCTGGTCTGCCGGGTGTGCGGCAAGGTCGCCGACGTGGATTGCGCCGTCGGGGAGACGCCCTGCCTGGAACCCACCGAAGTCGGCGGTTTCACCGTCGACGAGGCCGAGGTCGTGTTCTGGGGCGTGTGCGCCGACTGCCAGACCGCGCGCACCGGATAGACCACTCTGCAGCCCGATGGACGCCCCGGTCACCGCAAGGTGGCCGGGGCTCCTGCTATTGGGCACAACCCCGGGCGGGCCGGGCCGAATCGTGAGATTCTCGCTAACCATGGTGCGCAATCGGATCCTGATTGCCGCGCTGATCGCGATGGTGGCGCTGGCCAGTGGTTGCGGTCTGCGCGGCTCGCAGCCCGAACGCGCCGTCGGGACGGTCTTCGCCGTCGGCGACTGCGTGAGCATCGGGCCCGGAACCCCGGCGGCTCCACAGGTGAGCAGGGCCAACAAGGCGGACTGCGGCACCGATCCGAGCTACACCGTCGGTGCCCTGGCCGACGCGGCAGGCGCCTGTCCGAGCGACGAATACCAGCATCTGCCCGCCCGCTACGCCGACCCGTCGACGGCCCGGCTGTGCCTGGTCCCGAATCTGGTCGCCGATCACTGCTACGAACTCGGGGCGCCGGCCGGTGTGGTCGCACTGGCCGACTGCACGGCGCGCGGTCCCGGGGTGCTGGTGCAGGTGACGCAGCGGCTCGACGTCCGTGACCAGGCCGCATGCACTGTCGCGGCGGGCCAGTTCGCCTGGCCGTACCCGTCGCCGGCCCGGACCTATTGCACCCGCACCCTGTTCTGAATGGCATGATCGGCACCATGCGCGCTCTGACTGTGGGTCTCGGGGTGGCCGGTCTCGCGTTGGCTCTGGCCGCCCCCGCGGGGGCGCGGCCGTCCGATCCGGGGGTGGTGTCCTACGCGGTCCTGCCGAAGGGCTCGGTGGGCAACATCGTCGGCGCGCCCATGCGGTGGGAGTCCGAGTTCACCGCACCGTTCCAGGCGTTCTCGGTCGAGAACCCGGTGTGCAACAACTGGGCCGATGTGGGGCTGCCCGAGGTCTACAACGATCCGGATCTGGCCTCGTTCAACGGCGCCACCGCCCAGACCGCGGCCGACGATCAGACCCACATGGTCAAGCAGTCGGTCGGGGTGTTCGCCAACCCCGACGCCGCCGACCGCGCCTACCACCGTGTCGTCGACCGGACTGTGGGCTGCTCGGGCCAGACCACGCCGATGCACCTGGACAACTACGTCACCCAGGTCTGGACGTTCACCGGCGGCCCGGCCGGCCCGACGGACGCGGACTGGGTGAAACAGGAGGCAGGCACGGATCGGCGCTGTTTCACCAGCACCCGTAAGCGGGAGAACGTCCTGCTGCAGGCCAAGGTTTGTCAGTCGGGAAACGGGGGCCCCGCGCTCAACGTGCTCGCCGGCGCGATGCAGAACACACTCGGTCAATAACCGCACGCGATTGGGGGTGACGTCACCAACGTGTCACCGCTTACGACGCGACTTTGTCGGTGCCATCTGGAAGATGGAATGGAACCAGACGGTCCCACGCCGGTGCGGGCCGGGAGGGGTGGCTGCCATGGCCGTATCCGTGCGAGCTGATCCGGACGGTCTCGCGACAGTGGAGTTCGCCAGCGCCGAACAGGCGGCCGCCCATATCGGCGCACAGTGCCTGCAGGACGGCCCGGTGGGGCAGGTGGGCCTGGAGATCGAGGCACACTGCTTCGACCTGACCGACCCGATGCGACGGCCCGGTTGGGATGAGCTGTCGGCGGCCATCGCCGAGGTGCCCGCGCTGCCCGGCGGCAGCCGGATCACCGTGGAACCCGGCGGCGCGGTCGAGTTGTCCGGGCCGCCGGCGTCGGGCCCAGCGGCCGCGATCGCCGCACTGCTGGCCGACCGGGCGGTACTGCATGCGGCCTTCGCCCGCCGCGGGCTGGGCCTGGTGCTACTCGGCACCGATCCGCTGCGGCCCACCCGGCGGGTCAACCCGGGCGCGCGATACCAGGCCATGGAGCAGTTCTTCGCCGCAAGCGGGACCGCCGAGGCCGGCGCGGCGATGATGACCTCGACGGCGTCGGTCCAGGTGAACCTCGACGCGGGGCCGCGGGACGGCTGGGCCGAACGGGTGCGGCTGGCACATGCGCTGGGTCCGACGATGATCGCCGTCACCGCCAACTCACCGCTGCTGCATGGACGGTTCACCGGCTGGAGTTCGAGCCGTCAACGGGTCTGGGGGCAACTCGACGCCGCGCGCTGCGGCCCGGTCCTCGGCGCCGAGGGGGACGCGCCCGCCGACGATTGGGCCCGCTATGCGCTGCGAGCCCCGGTGATGCTGGTCAACAGCTCCGAAGACGGTGCGGCGGTGCCGGTCACCAACTGGGTGCCGTTCGCCGACTGGGCCGACGGCCGGGCCGTGCTGGGTGGCCGCCGCCCGACCGAGGCCGATCTGGACTACCACCTGACCACGTTGTTCCCGCCGGTGCGGCCGCGCCGCTGGCTGGAGATCCGCTACCTCGACAGCCTGCCCGACGCGCTGTGGCCGGCCGCGGTGTTCACCCTGACCACACTGCTCGACGATCCGGCCGCGGCCGCGATCGCCGCCGAGGCGACCGAATCGGTCGCCACCGCATGGGACCGGGCGGCGCGGGTCGGTCTGGCCGACCGGTACCTCTATGAGGCCGCGGTCACCTGTGTGCGGACCGCGGCCGAACGCGCGCCCGCCGAAATCGGGGAATCGATGGGGCAATTGGTGCGTTCGGTCGAGGAAGGGCGTTGCCCGGCCGACGACTTCTCCGACCGGGTGGTGCGGCACGGGATCGCCGCCTCGGTGAGCCGACTGGCGAAAGGTGAGCTTTGAGCACACGCGAGACATTGGCGCGCGAGCTGGCCAAGGCTCGGGACCGGACCCTGCGGCTGGTCGAGTTCGACGACACCGAACTGCACCGCCAGTACGACCCGTTGATGAGTCCCCTGGTGTGGGACCTGGCCCATATCGGCCAGCAGGAGGAGCTGTGGTTGCTGCGCGACGGCAACCCCGACCGGCCCGGAATGCTGGCGCCCGAGGTGGATCGGCTCTACGACGCGTTCGTGCATTCCCGGGCCAGCCGGGTCGGGTTGCCGCTGCTGCCGCCGGCCGATGCCAGGGCCTACTGTGCGACGGTGCGGGCCAAGGCCCTCGACGCCCTCGACGCCCTGCCCGAGGAGGATGCCGGATTCAACTTCGGCCTGGTGATCAGCCACGAGAATCAGCACGACGAGACTATGCTGCAGGCGCTGAACCTGCGTCAGGGTCCCGCCCTGCTCGACCCCGGCGCCGCGGTGCCTGCAGGCAGGGCGGGTGTGGCGGGTACCTCGGTGCTGATCGACGGCGGTCCGTTCGAGCTCGGTGTCGACGGGCCCGCCGAGCCGCATTCGCTGGACAACGAGCGCCCGGCGCACAGCGTCGACGTGGCACCGTTCCGGATCGGCCGGGTGCCGGTCACCAACGCCGAATGGCAGGGCTTCATCGACGACGGCGGGTACGCCGAGTCGCGCTGGTGGTCGCAGCGCGGGTGGGCGCACCGTCAGCAGGCCGGCCTGACCGGGCCGCAATTCTGGGATGCGGGTACCCGGACCCGGTTCGGGCATCGGGAGGCGATCCCGGCCGATGAACCCGTGCAGCACATCTGCTATTTCGAGGCCGAGGCCTATGCGGCATGGGCCGGGGCCCGGCTGCCCACCGAGATCGAATGGGAGAAGGCCTGCGCGTGGGATCCGGTGGCCGGTGTCCGGCGCCGATTCCCCTGGGGGGACAGCGAACCCACCGATACGCTGGCCAATCTCGGCGGCGAGGCGCGCCGCCCGGCGCCGGTCGGGGCATACCCGGCCGGTGCATCGGCATACGGTGTCGAGCAGATGCTCGGCGATGTCTGGGAGTGGACCAGTTCGCCGCTGCGGCCGTGGCCGGGTTTCACCCCGATGGTCTACGAGCGCTACACGGCCCCGTTCTTCGACGGCGACTACCGCGTGTTGCGCGGGGGGTCGTGGGCGGTGGCGGCCGGCATCCTGCGACCCAGCTTCCGCAACTGGGACCACCCGATCCGGCGGCAGATCTTCTCCGGTGTGCGGTTGGCCTGGGATGTGTAGGCATCTGGGCTGGCTCGGGGCTCCGCGTTCGGTGGCCTCGCTGCTCCTCGACCCACCCAACGGCCTGCTGGTGCAGTCCTATGCCCCGAGGCGCCAGAAGCACGGCCTGATGAACGCCGACGGTTGGGGCGCAGGGTTTTTCTCGCCGGATCTGCCGAACGGCGGGCCGGCACGCTGGCGCGGCGACAAACCGCTGTGGGGCGAGGTGTCATTCGCCTCGGTCGCACCCGCGCTGCGCAGCGGGTGCGTGGTGGCCGCGGTCCGGTCGGCGACCGTCGGCATGCCGATCGAGCCGTCGGCCTCGGCACCGTTCACCGACGGCCAGTGGCTGCTGTCGCACAACGGGGTGGTGGACCGCTCGGTGCTGCCCGCGTCCAGGGCGGCCGAATCCACCGTGGACAGTGCGGTGCTGGCCGCCCTGATCTTCGAGCGCGGCATGGACGCCCTGGGCGACACGATCGTCGAGGTGGGCGGACGGGATCCGAACGCCCGGTTGAACATCGTGGCCGGCAACGGCTCTCGGCTGCTGGCCACCACATGGGGCGACACCCTTTCGGTGCTGGAACTGGCCGACGGCGTCGTGATCGCCAGCGAACCCTACGATGACGATCCGGCCTGGCGCGACATCCCGGACCGTCACCTGGTCCGGGTGGATGCTTCTCAGGTCGAGCTGACCCCCCTGAAAGGATTGGCATGACGCTCTCGCTGTCGAATTACCTGGCCGCCGACTCGGCGGCCGCGGCCCTGCGCCGCGACGTCCGCGACGGGCTGGCCAAGGCTCCGAAGACGCTGCCGCCCAAATGGTTCTACGATTCGGTGGGTAGCGAACTGTTTGATCGGATCACCCGGCTACCCGAGTATTACCCGACCCGCACCGAGGCGCAGATCCTGCGTGAGCGGTCCGCCGACATCGCCGCGGCGGCCGGTGCCGACACCCTGGTGGAGCTGGGCAGCGGCACCTCGGAGAAGACCAGGATGCTGCTGGACGCCATGCGCGATACCGGGCGGTTGCGCCGCTTCATCCCGTTCGACGTCGACGCGGGTGTGCTGCGGGCCGCGGGCGATGCGATCGGCGGCGAGTACCCCGGTGTCGAGATCGAAGCGGTGTGCGGCGATTTCGAGGAACACCTCGGTGAGATCCCCCAGGTGGGCCGCCGGCTGGTGGTGTTCCTCGGCTCGACCATCGGCAATCTGACACCGGGGCCGAGGGCCGGGTTCCTGGCCAGCCTGGCCGCCACCCTGCGGCCGAGGGACAGCCTGCTGCTCGGCACCGATCTGGTCAAGGACACCGGCCGGCTGGTCGCCGCCTATGACGACAGCGCCGGCGTGACCGCGGAATTCAACCGCAACGTGCTGGCCGTGGTCAACCGCGAACTCGCGGCCGATTTCGATCTCGATGCCTTCGAGCACGTGGCGAGGTGGAACGAGGAGGAGGAACGCATCGAGATGTGGCTGCGGGCCCGCACGGCGCAGCGGGTCCGGATCGGGGCGCTCGACCTCGATGCCGCCTTCGCCGCGGGGGAGGAGATGCTGACCGAGGTGTCCTGCAAGTTCCGTCCCGACGGGGTGACCGCCGAGCTGGCGAAAGCCGGTCTGCGGCAAACGCATTGGTGGACCGATGCGGCCGGTGACTTCGGCCTGTCGCTTGCGGTGAAATGAGCCTCGCGCAGCGGTGGCGGGACGCCCGCCCGAAGGTCGCCGGGCTGCACTTCGACAGCGGAGCCTGCTCGCGGCAGAGTTTCGCGGTGCTCGACGCCGCCGCCGCCCACGCCCGCCACGAAGCCGAGGTGGGCGGCTACGTCGCCGTCGAAGCGGCCGCCCGGGTGCTCGACGCCGGGCGTGCCGCGGTGGCCGCGCTGACCGGTTTGCAGGTCGGCGACGTGGTGTACACCAGCGGTTCCAACAACGCGCTGGACCTGCTCCTCGGTAGCTGGCCGGGGGAGCGCACCCTGGCCTGCGTGCCGGGCGAGTTCGGTCCCAACCTGGCCATCATGGCGGCCAACGGCTTTGCCGTACAAGGACTTCCGGTCGACGGCGACGGCCGCATCGACGTCGACGCGGCCGCCAGCCGGCTCGTCGCCGATCCGCCCGCGCTGGTGCACGTCACCGCGCTGGCCAGCCACCGCGGGGTGGCCCAGCCGGTCGCCGAGATGCTCGCGGCGTGCCGGGCCGCGGGCATCCCATTCGTGGTCGACGCCGCACAGGCACTGGGCCATCTGGACTGCGCCGTGGGCGCCGACGCGATGTACTCGTCGTCGCGTAAATGGCTGTCCGGGCCCCGCGGTGTCGGCGTGCTCGGGGTTCGGCCCGAACTGGCTGAGCGGCTGTGCAGGCGAACCCCGCCCGCCGACTGGGATGTGCCGCTCACCGTGCTGCAGAGCTTTGACCACACCGAGCACAATGCGGCCGCGCGGATCGGTTTCTCGGTGGCGATCGGGGAACATCTGGCCGCCGGGCCGGAGCTGGTCCGGGCCCGGCTCGCCGAGGTGGGCCACACGGCCCGGCAGGTGCTGGCCGACATCCCGGGGTGGCGGGTCGTCGAACCGCTCGACGAGCCCACCGCCACCACCACCCTGGAACCCACCGACGGCGCCGACCCGCTGGCCGTGCGGGCCTGGCTGATCGCCGAACGCCGGATCGTCACCACCGCATGCGAGGCGCTGCGCGCCCCGTTCGAGATGACCAAACCGGTGCTGCGGATCTCGCCGCACGTCGACACCACCGTCGATGATCTGGAGCAGTTCGCGGCGGCGCTGCGGAAGGCGCCTTAGCCTTCCGGCGAAGGCCGGTCTACGGTTGCAGGTTGCCGAGGATCAGGGCCAACCCGGCCTCGAACCGCTGTCGAGGGTCACCGCCGGGTCGGGCCGCGAAGAATTGAACCGCCGGCCCGGTGTCTCGTCCACGCGCGGACTTCAGATCCGCCACGTCGATCGGCGTCAGGCTGGCTAAAGGCTGTCCGGCTCTAAGCCATGCGGCCTCGGCCGTCGCGGCGCCGAGCACGTAGTAGTAAACGGCCGATACGGCTGAAGCGAGTGCGTCACCACGGAATCCTGCGGCGGACAGCACGTCCAGGATCGACGAGAAGTGGTCGACGGCAGCGGGCCCGATTGGCGGCTTGCTGCCAAGTAGCGCCGGTGCCCACGGGTGTCGCAAGAATGCCTCGAACATGCTGTGGGAGAGCGCCTTCAGCTTGTTGCGCCAGCTGCGGGCCCGGGTGTTCACGGTCGCCTCGGCGAAGACGCCGTCGAGTGCGTATTCGAGCACGTCGTCTTTCGTGGCGACGTAGCCGTACAGCGTCATGGGTGCGGTGCCGAGGTGGGTGGCCAGCTTGCGCATGCTCAGCCCAGCGATCCCGTCGGAATCCATGAGCGCAACGGCGGCGGCGACGATCTGATCGCGATCCAGCGACTGGTTGCGCGATTTCTTGGCCGGACGCAGCCACACCGACTCCGTTGATGCGCTACCCACGGGACTAGGATACCTGATGCCGTACAGTGTACTGAATATCAGTACACTGTACGTACGAATGGGGAGCGATGTGATGCAGATGCTCGGCGATGTCATCGTGGTCGGCGCCGGATTGTCGGGACTGGCTGCGGCTACCACGTTGGTGGACGCGGGCTTCGCGTCGGTGACGGTGCTGGAGGCCGGGCCGCGGGTCGGTGGTCGGACTCGTACCGGCAAGGCCGGCGACACGGCGATCGACGACGGCGCCACGCTGGTCTATCCCCAGCACCAGCACGTTCTCGGGCTAGCCGAGCGCTTCGGTGTCGATGTGTTCGAAAGCGGGACGCAGGGACGGTTCCAGTACCTGTTCGACGGGACTGCCCGAACACTCACCGTCGGGCGGACGGGGAACACTCGGCTGCTGACCGCGCCATCGGTGCGTCCGGTGGTCCGCGGTGCGCTGAGATTGATCGAACGATGGGTGCCGTTGCCGATGCCGGCCGGCGACATCGTGGACCTGCTCGGAGCGATCCGGGAATTGGACGTGCTGGCCGCGTCGGTCCCCGCCGAGCACCCGTGGTCGGCACCGCGGTCGCGGGAGTTGGACCAGCGCACCATCGAATCCTGGCTCGGCGAAGTGGTACGGCCGGGCCCCGCGCGGCACTTCCTCGAGTCATTCTTCGGGTATTTCCGGCCCACCACCTCGCTGCTGTTCGTCCTGCATGTCTTCAACACCTGGGGCGGGATAGGCTCGCTGCTGACCACCCAGACCGGCGTCCTGCGGTTCGCCCACGGCGCGCAATCGCTGCCGCTGGCTCTCGCGGCTGCCCTTGGCGATCGGGTCATCCTCGATTCGCCCGTCGACACAATCGACCAGTCGGCGAAGCGTGTCAGCGTGCATGCATGCGGCACGGTATATGAGGCCGACCACGTCATCGTCGCGATCGGCCCGGCCGCCTACCGCGGGATCGAATTCCGTCCGGCGTTGCCGACGCCGCGCATACGGCTGCAGGACGCCTGGCAACCGGTGCACGGCCGGAAGCTCAACGTCGTCTACGACAAGCCGTTCTGGCGCGCGGCCGGGCTATCCGGCTCGGCCCTGACCGACCGCGATGCCGCACCGGGCGTTCTCGACGCCTCACCGCCGGACGGCTCGGTCGGTGTGCTCGCGTGCTACAGCACCGACGACACCTTCGACACCGACGCCACGGAGCATCCCTCGCGCAGGAAGGACGCGGTGCTGGCGACATTTGCAGACCTATTCGGTGCGGAAGCGCTTAGCCCCCTGCACTATTCGGAAAAACGATGGGTAGACGAACCGTTCCACTTCGGCTGCGAGGGCGGTCTCTGCGTTGGAGCCCTGACCTCGGCGCGCGAATTACTCAAAGCCCCCGTCGGCCGGCTGCGCTGGGCCGGAGTCGAAACGGCCGACGAGTGGATAGGCTTCATGGACGGAGCCGTCCAGGCCGGACAGCGCGCCGCCCGCGAGGTGATCCGGAGCTAGCCCGCGAGCCGGGTTCGCGTCGTCGACCGTCGGACGAGCACCGTGCTACCCGGCCCGCGGTTAGCTCGCCTTGTGCGCGGACAGCAGGAAGGCCGGGAACTTGATCCGGCCCTTGTCGTCGTGATCGTGCGGCGGCAACTCGAACGGCACATCGGCGGGCATTGCCAGTGCGTTGGCGTGGATGAACGCCGGACGGATGTCGTCGACCTCCCAAAACTTAGCCACCGTGGCCCGCAGTTCGTCCTCGGTCACCTCGCTCGGCTTCTCCTGCAGTTCGGCCGGAAAAGCGCCCTTGGCGAACACCAGCACGAAATAGTGCGCACCGGGCGCCGCGGCCCGGTGGATCGACTGCAGGTAACCGTCGCGGCCCTCGACCGGCAGCGAGTGGAACAGCGTCGAGTCGACCACGGTGTTGAACCGACCGTCGTAGCCGGTGAAGGAGGTGATGTCGGCCTGGGCATAGCTCGCGGTGGACAGCCCGCGGACCTGGGCCGCGTTGTTGGCCGCGGCGATCGCGGTGGGGCTCAGATCCAGCCCGACGACCGTGTAGCCGTCCGCTGCCAGCGTCAACGACAGCTCGGCATGCCCACACCCGGCGTCGAGCACATCGCTGCGGAACTTTCCGGCCTTGTACAGGGCCGCGAGCTCGGGCTGCGGCTCACCGATGTTCCACGGTGGCGGACCCTCGAACCCCCCATCCCCGCGGTAGGCGCCATCCCAGTCCAAGACCTGTTCTGATGTCATGCCAACCAACGTACGCGCGTCAATCCCAGGTGTGGACGGGCTCATTACTGTGCATGCGTTGTACATAGAGTCGCAACATTTCGGCCAGTGCCTCGGGCCTGGAATGGCCGCGTTGCTGAAATCGCCGCACGGTCTCGACCTGCCAGGCCGCCCCGGTCCGCCCGGTCTTCGCCCGGCCCTCCAACACGCCGAGATAGCGATCGCAGACCTCCCCGGCGACACCCCAGCGGCGCAGACCGTCGTGGGCGAGCGGCAGCAGCTGGCGCAGCACCAATTCGTCGGGGGTCACCTCGCCCACCCCCGGCCAGTACAGCCGGGCCTCCATCCCGTGCTGGGCGGCCGCCGAAAAATTGTGAAGCGCGGCAGCGAAACTCATCTTGGTCCACAGCGGCCGGTCCTCCTCGGACAGGGTCCGCAACAACCCGTAATAGAACGCCGAGTTCGCCATCATGTCGATCACCGTCGGGCCGGCGGGCAGCACCCGGTTCTCCACCCGCAGGTGCGGCCTGCCATCCACGACGTCGTAGACCGGGCGGTTCCATCGGTACACCGTCCCGTTGTGCAGCCGCAGCTCGGACAGTTGCGGTGCGCGTCCCGCGGCCAGCTCGGCGACCGGATCCTCATCGGACACTTCGGGCAGCAACGACGGGAAGTAGCGGACGTTCTCCTCGAACAGGTCGAAGATCGAGGTGATCCAGCGCTCGCCGAACCACACCCGGGGCCGCACCCCCTGGGTCTTGAGCTCATCCGGCCGGGTATCGGTGGCCTGGGTGAACAATTCGATGCGGGTCTCGGCCCACAACTGGTGGCCGAAGAAGTAGGGCGAGTTGGCGCCCACCGCCAACTGCGGCCCGGCCAGTACCTGGGCCGCGTTCCAGTTCCTGGCGAACTCCGCCGGTGAGACCTGCAGGTGCAACTGCATGCTGGTGCACGCGGATTCGGGCGCGATCGACGCGGCCTGGATGCTGAGCCGCTCCGGCCCGGCGATGTCGATCGCCATATCCTCGCCGCGCGCGGTGAAGATCGAATCGTTGAGGGCCTGATACCGGGTCGACTCGCTCATCCAGCTGCCCGAAAGGTGCTGGGGCATAAGTGTCGGCAGGATGCCGATCATCACGATGTGGGCGCCGTCCCGGCCTGCCTTGGCTTCGGCGGCATTCAGGCTGGCCCGCACGTCGCGCTCGAGGTCCAACGCGGCACGCCCGGGCAGCGGCCGCGGCGGCACGTTGAATTCGATGTTGTAGGCGCCCAATTCGGTCTGATAGGCGGGGTTGGCGATCGAGTCCAGCACGGCCCGGTTGGTCATCGCGGGCTGATACTCGCTGTCGACCAGGTTGCACTCGATCTCCATCCCGGTGAGCGGGCGCTCGAACTCGAATCTGGACTGGGCGAGCATGGTTTCGAACACGTCGAGGCACAGCTGCACCTTGCGGCGGTACTCCTGCCGGTGCGCCCGGGTGTATTCGGTGCGTCTGACTTCTTCGCCCACACCGCGATGCAACAACGTCGGAGGCCGGATGCGCAGCAGAATGGCCAAATGACCTCGGCGGGAGAGGCGGATCAGGGCGGCCTGGAGCCCGGACACCCCGAGGGTGGTGCGGTCGAGCACCGCGACGATGTAGGCGAGTAGTCCGGTGG
>NZ_JBSFPX010000118.1:0-22556 GCF_053588415.1 Mycobacterium sp. NPDC003449 | reverse complement strand
GCGGCACCGTCGGCCGGCAGCCGGCGTAGCAGGGCCCTGGTGGCGAGGTCGGCCTGACCCGTCGGATCCTCGAGTAGGTCGAGGGCGATGTCGTTGCCGACCCGGCAGGCCGAAACAGTCTGGGTGCCTTTGCGGACCACACTGACCCGGGCCAGACCGTCGGGGGTGACCAACCGCATGGCCAGCTCGCGGTCGGACCGCTGCAGGGACCGCACCACGTGTACGAGGTCGGCGGCGACTTCCCCGTCGATGATCAGACCCCGGTCGCTGAGCGTGCGGGTGGCCAGGTCGACGGCGTCGGCCTGGGCTGTCAAGGTGTGGTGGCGGGACCGCAGATTCAGCACCACCGGCAGGGCCTGAACGCCGAGCCGGGCGGCGAGAACCTGCATCTCGTCGTCGGTGACCGCGAAATGCGGTGTCAGCGTGGCGGTCACAGGCTCAGCCCCCGATCGACACCGATCACCGGGGGAGTCACCCAGCTGTTGTCCACCTGCTCGAGCGTGCCCGCGGGTTCGTCGGCGTAACCCTCACCCGACGGTGCTTCCGGCGCGGCCAGTTCGTCGAACACCGCGGTGTCGGGGCCCCAGCTGACGTTGGACACCGTGAACGGTGCGTCGTTCTGCGCCGCGGCCGGCAGCCAGGCCTGGCTGGCATCGGAGGCACCGGCCCCCGGTTCGCCCGCCCCGTCCAATGTCGCTGCGGGCTGCACGGATTCGTAGTCGCGGCCCTGATCGCCGCGCGCGCCCATCGCTCCCATCGGTGCGTACGGGGTGCCGCCCATGGGGGTGCCGGTCGCACCGCCCTGGGCGGTGAATCCGGTCTTCTGCAACGCCTTCGGATCGGCGCTGGCTTTGACACCCTGTGCGTACATCGGCGAAAGCGGGATGGCCGGGGCCGCGGCGCCCGCACCCCCACCGGTGCCACCGCCGCCGCCCGCACCGGATTCACCGCCGCCGGTCTGCTCGGCCTTGAGCGCGTTACCCTTCGACACCTGCGGTGGGAGTGGCTGTTCCCAGGGCTGGGCGAGCGGGGCGGCCGCCTCCTCGTACTGATGCATGACGGCGGCCGCATCGGCCTGATCGGCCGTGGCCGCCGCGTCGAACTCGGCGAAGGTTCCGGTCAACACGGCACCGTTGTAGGCGGCCAGCGAGGCCATCATGTCCTGGGCGGCTTTCGCCTCGACGGCCTCGGCCACGCTGGGCATGGCCAGCACGGCCACCGTGTTGGCCACCGCGGCCTCCTCGGCGCGCTGACCGTTCGCCGCGGCGCTGAGCGTCACGGCCTGCAGCCACTTGCCGAACTCCTCCAGCCGCTGCGCCGCGGCACTGGAGGCCCGGCTCTCCCACGAAGTCTGCAGCCTGGCCAGTAATTTGTCGAAATCGCCTGACACGCTGGCCAATTCGTTCGCTACCCGAATCCAGGCCGCGCCTGCGCCGCCGACCGACGCCGGGCCAGGCCCCTCTGTGAGGTCACGAGCCAACTGCTCGGTGCTGCGCGACTCCCACGCAACATTGGTGAACCCCACGCCCAGACCTCCCCTCGTCGACTGAACCGAAAGACCGTGTCAGTGCCTAGTCGGCGAAATCCTCGGAGGCGGCGATGTTGTTGGAGTGTCCACGCAGGGTGGCCGAAACCTCGCGCAGCTCGGTCATGCCCTGATCCGCCGCGGTTCCGAACGAGCCGTGCACCTCGTTGAGGGTGCCCGCCACCCGTTGCGAAACCTCGTCGCGGCCAGAGGCGGTCACTGTGAGGTTCGGCGCCTCGTCGGCCATGACCCGCTGCACGCGGTTGGCCAGCTCGTCGAGTTGGCGGCTGACCTCCGCGACCTCGGTGGGCTGAATCGACATGCCTGCACTGTCGGCCATAACAATCCTCCTTAGTGGGTGACTAGATCCGGAGTTCGATGTCCGGAGACTCATAGGGGTCGGCCTCTCCCAGCACCGGGGGTGCCGCTGTGCCGAGATCACCGACGATCTCGCCGCCCTGGTCGCTGGTGTGCAGGAATGCCGCCGCCGTGTGGTTGTTGTTCGACGAGGCGTTGGCCCCGTGCGCTCCGCCCATCGGTCCCATCGGGCCGCCCATCATGCCCGACCCGCCGCTGCCCCCGACTCGCGGAGCGGCCGATTGCGCTGGGGTGGAGGCAGATTCGGCCTGCAGGAACGACGACATGGCCGGCGAGCGGGCCGCGAGCGTTCCCCCGCCGCCGCCGACACCACCACCGCCGGCACCGCCCACACCGCGGCCGGCCGCGGCGGCCCCCGCACCTGCGGCGCCCGCCGGCGCGGAATCGCCTTCCGGATCGATGGGATCGATCGCGGGCTTCTGGGCCGCCTGATTTGCCGCGGACGCCGCACCGGTCCCGGCCTGGACGCCGGCCTCGGCGCCCTTGGTGGCCATCGACATCAGCGGCGACATCAGTCCGCCCAGCCCCGAGGTCGCCGCCTCGGGTGCGGCGGTGACGCTCACCGGCGCACCGGCCGCAGTTACCTGGGCGGCCTGGGCCCCCAACGAGGCCTGCAGTTCCGTCATCACCTCGGCGGTGGTGGCGATGGCCTTGTTGGCGGCGGCGATCGCCGCCGCCCATCCCCAGGGGAAGATGATGTTCGGCCCGATGGCCGCGATCGTGGCGGCGAACTCGGTGATGATCGCGATCAGCCGGGCGCGGGCCTGCCCGACGTCGGCGGCCGCGGCGGTCAAGCTGTCTCGCAGTGCTTCGGACTGGGCCCCCACCTCGGCTCCGTTGTTGATCGCGGTGGTGGCCTTTTCGGCTGCGGCGGTGCCGGATTCGCCCTGCCACGCGTCGCCGGCCGAGGCGACGGACTGCTGCATCGGGCCACTGGTCGAGCCGAACGTCTTACTGATGCCCTGCAGCATCGACGTCGGATCGACACCCTCGAACAGGCCACTACCCAACGAACTCAGCGCGTCGGTCACCGGGGAAATCAACGCGCTCGGGTCCATCGGATTGGTGGGCGGCTGCTGCTCCTCGGGCTGCCCCTCCGGCGGCGGTGGCTCCTGTGGGGGCTTGCCGTCTGCAATTGGCGGCAAACCGAGCCGGTCCAGAATTTCCCGGACCGGCAAATTCAGGAAATCTTGCAGACTTTGTTCCTGAACAGCGATTACCGGAGCCGCGTCGTATCCCGGCGCCTGTGTGGCCAGCTGTCCTATCGGGTTGACCGGAGTGGGGGGCAAAAGCGAAGGCATGGCGCGATCGGCCTAGGCGTCGTCGGCGGAAACGACTGCAGACTGCGCTGCGCCGGTGGCGGCACTGGTGGCGGCATGAACTCCGCCTACCAACAGTGTCCCGACCAAGTTGTTAGCCTGAGCTGGACCGAAGGCCGCCAGATAGCTCGCACCGATCGGGCCGAGGGCGGCCGCGGCGGACATCATCATCGCGGCGGAGTCGGCCGAGCCCGCGGTGGTGATCGCCGAACCGGCCGTTTCGTTGGCGGCGGAAAATGCCGCCATCCCTGCAGGTGCAGCAGCGAAGACATCGCTCATCGTGCGAATACCTTTCCAGCTGGATAGGGGGCTGTGCTGGCACGAGTCTAATGAACTATAGCCGGGGGTACGGGGCCCAGCTAATTGAATTTTCCACGAATTCGCCGGCGGTATTATGCGCTTGGGTCAATAGCCGCGCTGAAAGATTGCTGGGATCTTGCTGTGTTTGCCGATGATCTTGGCGGACTGATGATCGCATCGCATGTCACCGTGCATCCGCGAGCGCACGCCGTTGGGGTCGTCTGTTGTTTGCCAGATCTTCAGCCGGCTGACCGAAACCCGCTCTGGCCGACCTCGATCCGGACCGTTGTTCACCGTGACGTAGGAAAACGTGCTGACGCCAACCGATTTCGTGAATCCGGCGAACTGACCAGACCGTCAGTGGCAAATCGGTGATACCGGCTTGTCGGCAGCACCGAGCCGATGGTCGGGCGGCAATGGCGAACAATCGTCGGTTCCCGTAGCGAAACGAGCTAGCGGTCGGGTTCGAATGTCGTGCCGTCCCACCGGGTCAATGGCGCCTGGTCGAGTTCGTGCATGCGCTGTGCGAACTCGGTAGACAGGTACTCCTGGCGGTCCGCGGCGACCTGTGCGGCGGCCTGAGCCGTCTCGACCACCAGCTTGGCCAGTGCGTCGGCGCCCAGCTTGTGTGCGGAGGGACCGAACCACAGCCCGGTCATGGCACCGAGTCCGTCGACCTCGACGCTGACGTTTTGGTCGCGGCTGGTGACGCGCGCCGAGATGGTCTGACAGTGCTCGTCCATGGCCTGCACCAGGTCGCGCTGCCTGCGGATCCGGGCCAGCAGCGAGTCCGCCAGGCCGGTCATACCGACCGCACCCAGGTGCGGGGCAGGTCGTCGTCATCGCCGAGCGCATCTTCTTCGGCACGGGCCAACTCGGCCTCGGTGGCCAGCCGCAGCGGGCGGATGGCCGCTGCGTCGTAACCCTTTTCGGCCAGCTCACGCCTGCGCGTGACCTGCGCGCGCGCCGCCGAAAGCCGGCACAGCGCCATGATGTCGTTGGCCAGCTGCTCCGGTGGCTTCTTGAGTTCGGCGGCGTCGAGGCGCAGCGCGACGGGAAGGCCGCGTTCGGTGGTGTGCACCGATATCGTGCCCCCCGGTGACTGCACGGGCTGCTGTGGCATTGGGGTCTCCTCGCGCCGGAGCGGCGCCGCCGGTCGGCGCCGGCACCGTGTTCCGATTGTCGCACTTAGTACACTCGCTCTCGTCCGTTCGGTGCTGACCGGGACCCGAAAATGTGCCACTCTCTCGGTATGGTCGCCCACATTGACCGAACCCGGATGGTCTGACTCCGATCGACCGACCGCGCAGTGAGGAGAAAGTCACCTCCGATGAGTGGATTCACCGACGCGCAGCGGGTGTTTGACGCCGGAGTGCTCTCGCTCGGCATTCCCATCGACGGTCTGGAGACCGAGCGCGACCTGCAGTACGCGGCGCTGGCGTTTCGGCGCGCGACCGAACACGACCCGGATATGTGTGATGCGTGGTTGGGCCGCGCGGCCACCGGCGACAACAGCCCCGAGGTCATCTACCACCTGTACCGCACCAGCACGGTCTCGCTGTTCCGTGAACAGCGCAGGCTCGGGCTGCCGCAGCGGGCGCTGAGCGGCCGCTTTCAAACGGGTCTCTACCTCGACTACCCGCTTGCCACCAAGACCGAGATGTGGCTTGCCTATGCGGCCAGCATGATCCAGGCCAAGGATTTCGGCGAGGCCGAACAGGTGCTCGACGGGCTCGACCGGGTCCGCGCCGGGCTGCCGGACGGTGACGCCGGGTCCGACGAGATCTGCGCGTATCTCCGTGGCGTGCTGCATTTCACCACCCAGCGGTGGCCGGACGTGCTGACCTCGTTGAGCCGGTCGGCCAGCTTCACCGACGCCTACATCGTGGCGGGCGCCGATCTGATGGTCGGCTCGGCCTGCGCCCAGATGGGGCTGTTCGGTGAGGGCATCCGCCGGCTGGACCGGGCCCTCGAGGGGCCGGTGCCCGGTGCCCGCCGGGCCGCGGAGTTCTGCAAGGGACTGACCCTGCGGGAGATGGGCGAGGAGCAGGACGCCCGGGTGATATTCGAGCGGATCTACAGCGAGGACCCCGGATTCGAGGCCAACGCCGCCGCCCTGGCCGATCCGAAGTACCGCCTGGTGATCACGTCCAAGGAGGTCATCGACTCCCGCACCGACCGGTGGGACCCGGCCAGCGCGCCCACCGGCGAGGACCTGCTGGCCGACGATCTCTCCGAGCGGGGCAACGAGTACCTGCGGTCCGCGCAGCAGGAGCTGGACCGCCAGATCGGCCTGGCGGACGTCAAACATCAGGTGGCCAAGCTGAAGTCGACAGCGATGCTGGCGAAGGTGCGCGGCGACAAGGGGCTCAGCGCGGCGTCACGCAGTCTTCATCTCGCGTTCACCGGTCCGCCGGGTACCGGCAAGACCACGATCGCCCGGGTGGTGGCGCAAACCTATTGCGGGCTGGGGCTGTTGCGGACGCCCAACATCGTCGAGGCCAAACGACACGACTTCGTCGGTCAGCACCTCGGTAGCACGGCGATCAAGACCACCGCACTGATCGATTCGGCGATGGACGGCGTGCTGTTCATCGACGAGGCCTACACCTTGATCCAGACCGGGTTGTCCGGAGGCGACGCGTTCGGCCGGGAAGCCGTGGACACCCTGCTGGCCCGGATGGAGAACGACCGCGACCGGCTGGTGGTGATCATCGCCGGATACGACGCCGAGATCGACCGTTTCCTGGCCTCCAACGAAGGGCTGGCGTCCCGCTTCACGAAGCGGATCCGGTTCAGTTCCTACGATGCTCAGGAGCTCGGCGATATCGGTCGCCTGGTCGCCCGCACCAGGGATTCCGAGCTGTCCGACGCCGCCTACGACGAACTGGTCGCGACCTGCGTGACGGTCTGCCGCAACGAGGCGCCCGACGCGTCGGGTCAGGTCCGTCGTGGTATCGACCTGGCGGGCAACGGCCGGTTCGTCCGCAACGTGATCGAGGCGGCCGAGGAGGAACGCGAGTACCGGCTCAGCGAGAGTCACGCCACGAACCTGTCAGACCTCGACGAAGCGGCGCTGATGCGGATCGAGCTGCCGGACATGCAGGCGGCGCTCAAGCAGGTCCTCGGCATGCTCGCACCGCACTGACCGACCGATGAGGTGAGGAGGAAAAGCCATGAGCTACAACGAAGATGAGCGGCTGACGCCGTCCCCGGCCGAG
Organism: Mycobacterium sp. NPDC003449; assembly: GCF_053588415.1. Lineage (NCBI taxonomy): Bacteria > Bacillati > Actinomycetota > Actinomycetes > Mycobacteriales > Mycobacteriaceae > Mycobacterium > Mycobacterium sp. NPDC003449. The sequence continues at coordinate 15,813 of NZ_JBSFPX010000118.1, read as the reverse complement.
CCGACCCCGTTCACCACATCCGCTCCGAGGACCGAGCCCGATCAGCGTCCGCCGGTGGTGCCGACCAACAGTGACCTCGGGCTGACCCGCAGCACGCCGACACCGCGCTCGGGCTGGCGCAAGGCCGTGTACCGGACGACCGGGATGAACCCGGGTGTTTCGGCCGCCGACGCCGCCCACAAGGCGCTGGTCGACCGGGTCAACCAGCCGGTGTTCGGGGGCCCGTTCAACATCGCGCTGCTGTCCCAGAAGGGCGGGGTGGGTAAGACCACCGCCACCGTCGGCCTCGGCGCGACACTGGCCGCGACCCGAGGTGACCGCGTCATCGCGGTGGACGCCAACCCCGACTTCGGCACCCTGGCCCAGCGCGGACCGAACGAGTGCGATTCCACCGTGCGTGATGTGCTGCTCGACGACGCCATCTACCGCTACGCTGATATGCGCCGCCACACGTCCCAAAGCTCAAGCCGCCTGGAGATATTGGCCTCGGAGCGGGACCCGGCCACCTCGGAGGCGTTCTCCGAGCACGATTACCGCGGCGTGCTGAACGTACTGCAGCGCTTCTACAACATCATCCTGACCGATTGCGGCACCGGGCTGGTGCACTCGGCGATGGCCGGAGTGCTGGACGAGGCCGATGTGGTGGTGATCGTCGCGTCGCCGGCCATCGACTCGGCCCGAAGCGCCCTCGCTACGCTCGATTGGCTTGAGCGCAACGGACATTCGCGTCTGGTTCCGAGGTCGGTGGTGGTGGTCAGCGCCTCGCGGCCAGGTGAGCTCGGACTGGACATGGACCAGCTGGCCAACCACTTCCTGCCCAGGGTCCGTGCCATGCACGTGATCCCGTTCGACGATCATCTGGCTGAGGGGGCCGAGATCGATCTCGGGTTGCTCAGCAGGCCCACCCGGCAGGCGTTCCTGCAGCTCGCGTCCACCGTCGCCGATACGTTCGCCGCGGCGCCGCCGTTCCGGCTGACCCGCAGCCGGACCTGACCGCCTCGGTGCGGATGTTCAGCCGGTCCGCGTGGCGATCGCGATCTGCGGGATCGTCAGTCCGGAGCGCAGTTCCACCTCGATCGCCGGGTCGGCGTGCGCTGCCAGTGCGCGCAGTGCCGACGGGCTGTAGCACCGCAACGAGCTGATCAACCCGTCGTGCACGAGCGGCACGAACGGGGCCGCGGGCGCCATCGCGGCGAGCCGCAGCAGGTGCAGCGGGGCGGGCGGTCGCGGCAGGTCGATGATCAGCAACCTGCCCGCCACCCGGGTGCCCTCGGCAAACACCCGCGCGGCCTGGGCCGGCGGCAGGTGGTGGAAGGACAACGCGAAGACCGCCAGGTCGTAGCTGCCGTCGGCGGCGTCGATCGCGGTGGCGTCCATGTCACGCACCCGGGCCCGGGGGTGGCCGCCCAGCTCGCCCGCCGCCATCTCGGCGACCGAGACCGGATCGATGTCGGTGACGGTGACGTGCGCGCTGGGATGGTTGGCCAGCAGCCTGCGGGATACCCCGCCGTGGCCGGCTCCGAGTTCGAGGATCCGCGGGTCGGGCACGTCGGCGACCAACTCCAGCGCGATCGCGGCGAATTTCTGGTGGTTACCGAAGAATTCGCCGGTCCACTCGAGGGCCCGGATCACGCTGCGTTTGACCCGGTCGTCGACGTCGTCACGGTCCAGATACTCGGGCCGGTCGGTCTGCAGCAGCCGGTCCAGGCAGGACGCGTCCGGTCCACCCCGAGGCAGGGTGTCGATATCGATCGTGTCGCTTTCCATGTAGGCCATGATGGACGTTTGGGAGGGCAGGAGCGAAGCGACCCGGGAAGATGGCTTCGGAGGGCAGGAGCGAAGCGACCCGGGAAGGGAATACAGTGGCCGAGTTTGTCGCAGCGATTGACCAGGGCACCACCAGCACCCGATGCATGATCTTCGATCACGACGGTGCCGAGGTGGGCCGCCATCAGTTGGAGCACGAGCAGATCCTGCCCAGGGCCGGATGGGTCGAACACAATCCGGTCGAGATCGCCGAACGCACCGCCGCGGTGGTCATGACCGCGCTCAACCGGACCGGTCTGGTGGCGACCGATCTGGCCGCGCTGGGCATCACCAACCAGCGCGAGACCTCGCTGGTGTGGAATCGGCGCACCGGCAGGCCGTACCACAACGCCATCGTCTGGCAGGACACCCGCACCGACCGGATCGCCGCGGCCCTCGATCGCGACGGCCGTGGCGATGTCATCCGGCGCAAGGCCGGGCTACCGCCGGCGACCTACTTCTCGGGCGCGAAGATCCAGTGGATCCTCGACAATGTCGATGGGGTCAGGCGTGACGCCGAGAACGGCGATGCCATCTTCGGGACCGCCGACAGCTGGGTGGCCTGGAATCTGACCGGGGGCCACCGCGGCGGCGTGCACGTCACCGACGTCACCAACGCCAGCCGCACCATGCTGATGGATCTGGAGACGCTGGACTGGGACGACGAGCTGCTGTCGTTCTTCGGGATCCCCCGGCAGATGCTGCCCGCGATCACGCCATCGGCACATCCGCACTGCTACGGGGTGACCGCGGCGACCGGCCCGCTGGGCGGGGAGGTGCCGCTGACCGGCATTCTCGGCGATCAGCAGGCCGCGATGGTGGGCCAGGTGTGCCTGCAGGCCGGGGAGGCCAAGAACACCTACGGCACAGGTAATTTCCTGCTGCTCAATACCGGTGAGAAGATCGTGCGCTCGCAGAACGGGCTGCTGACCACCGTGTGCTATCAGTTCGGTGACACGAAACCCGTTTATGCACTGGAGGGTTCGATCGCGGTAACCGGGTCGGCGGTGCAGTGGCTGCGCGACCAGCTCGGCATCATCAGCGGTGCGGCGCAGAGCGAGGCGTTGGCCGGCCAGGTGGACGACAACGGCGGCGTGTACTTCGTGCCCGCGTTCTCCGGGCTGTTCGCGCCGTACTGGCGCTCGGATGCCCGCGGTGCGATCGTCGGGCTGTCCCGGTACAACACCAACGCGCACGTGGCCCGTGCGACGCTGGAGGCGATCTGCTACCAGAGCCGTGATGTCGTCGACGCGATGGAAGCCGATTCCGGTGTGCACCTTGAAGTTTTGAAGGTCGACGGTGGTATCACCGCCAATTCGCTGTGCATGCAGATCCAGGCCGATGTGCTCGGGGTGGATGTGGTCAAACCGGTGGTGGCCGAGACCACCGCGCTGGGTGCGGCCTATGCCGCGGGGCTTGCGGTCGGGTTCTGGCGTAACGCCGAGGATCTGCGGGCCAACTGGCAGGAAGGCAGGCGCTGGAGCCCGGGCTGGACGGAGGAACAGCGGTCAAGCGGCTACGCCGGTTGGCGCAAAGCCGTTACGCGCACCCTGGATTGGGTCGAGATCCAGTAAATCACTGCTGCGGCTGCGGGCATTTGGTGCGGATCACCGCGAGCTCGTCGTAATACTTCGCGCCGACGATGGCGTGGCGGGTTCTGTCGCCTGCCTGTTCGGCATCGGCGATCTGTTTGGCCAGATCGCCGATCGTCCTGGCAGATTCGGCGACTGGGCCCGAAGTCACCTGCTGGGCCTGTTCGTCGATCACGTTCGCCCAGTCCTTGTAGTCGCCGGCGGTCGGGCCCTGGCCCGCAGGGGCCATCGCGGGCAGGATCGCACCTGAGCTGGCGGCGCTGACCTGCATCAGGGGTTGCACCTGGCGGCAGCCGGCACCGTCCCCGAGGTAGGCGAACGCGATCGAGCCGACCAGGACGACGACCGCGGCGATGGCCGCGGCCATCGCCTGCCGCTGGGTCCGGTGTCCGGCGTCGGGAACCAACCTGCGCCACAGGATGTGGGCGACGATCACGGCAGCCGCCCCGAACGCCCCGATGATGAGGACTTCGTATAGCTGCCCGCCCGCGGTCGCGGATCGGCTGGCGAACCAGGTCGACAGCGCGGCGAGCGCGATCAGCAGCAACTGCCAAAACCCGCGTCGACGCTGGTAGGCGTCGATATCCCGGAATTGGACACCCATCACGGCACCTGCCGCGGCCAAGACCGCGACAAGTGCCGTGATGGCGGCGTAGGTGACGAGACTGTCCACGTGGGCAGCCTACGGGCTCACTCCTCGCCGAGGATCTGGTAGATCTCGCGGCGGGCGCCGTTGACGATGTCGAGGATCCGTTGCTGCTGGTCGTCGTTGGCGGTGTGCGCCGATTGGGCGACCGCGCCCATCAGCTGGCCGATCGCCGAGCGCAGGTTGACCGCGTTGGGGTCGACGTCTTCGGCGATCTGCTCCCATGGTGCGGTTTCGATGTTGTCGGCGGCCGTGCGGCCGTCCTCGGTCAGCTCGAAGGTCTTTTTGCTGCCCTCGCTGTCGGCCGGGGCGATCAGGCCCTCGTCGACGAGCAACTGCAGCGTGGGGTACACCGAGCCGGGGCTGGGCTTCCACAGGTTGTTGCTGCGTGCGGCGATCTCCTGGGTCATCTCGTAACCGTGCATGGGTCGTTCGGCGAGCAGTTTGAGAATGGCGGCCCGCACGTCGCCGCGCCGGCCTCGGCCGCCACCACGGCCACGGCGGCCGCGGGGCCCCGGCCCGAAGCCGAATCCGAACCCGCCGCGCGGGTCGAAGCCGAACTCGAAGCCTCGTCCCGGACCGAAGCCCGGACCGAAACCGGGGCCGGCCTCGCAGCTGGGATCGGTGCCCTGCTCGCGGGCCTCGTGCAAGTGGGCGCGCATCTGGTCCCGGAACTGGTCCCGGAAATCGCGCATCGCGGCGCGGCGCTGGTGGTGCATGGCGCGACGGGCCGCGTGGTCGCCGAAGCCGAATCCGAAGCCACCTGGGGGTGTGAATGGGGTGCTCATATGGCAAGTCCTTACGTAACAGGGAGCGCCGGATGCGCTTCCGATACGTTGACGATATATCGATATCTATCGCGATGCAACGTCCCGTGCCCACTTTGCCTGCATAGCGTTGAATCGCAGGCCGTATTCGAGCGCGGCATGCGCATAGGGGTCGACGCCCTTGCGGACGAGGGATGCTTCGAGTCGCTCGAGCCGCTCGATCTCGGCCTCCGAATGCTCGGCCAGGGCGATGAGGTGGGCGCGTGCCTGGTCGCGGGGGAGCTCGCCGAGCAGGAACACCCGCAGCAGCTCGGCGCTGCGCTCGGGTGGGTCGTCCTGGGGATTGGCGATCCAGCGCAGCAGCTCGGCCCGGCCCGCGGCGGTCGCGCGGTACTCCTTGCGGCCGCGTGGTCCGATATCGGACACCTCGATCAGGCCAGCGGCGGCGAGTTTGTTGAGCTCGCCGTACAGCTGGCTCTGGGTGGCGGGCCACACGTTGGCCATCGACATCTCGAACCGCTTGAGCAGGTCGTATCCGCTGCCCGGTTGTTGGATCAGTAGCCCGAGTGCCGCCATTCGCAAACTCATGAGGCCGATCTTAACCTCCACTATTGACATGTCAGTTGTGGAATGTCATTGTTGGGCATGACCTCCACCGACATCAACAACGGGCTCCCCGGCCAGGGAGCGTTCTTCACGAAAGGGAATTACGCGCCCGTCGCCGACGAACTGACCGAATACGACCTGCCGGTCGACGGCGCGATTCCGCCCGAACTCGACGGCTGGTACCTGCGCAACGGACCCAACCCCCGGCAGGCCACCGCGCACTGGTTCACCGGGGACGGCATGATCCACGGCGTCCGCATCGAGAACGGTGCCGCCAAGTGGTACCGCAACCGCTGGGTGCGCACCGACAGCTTCATTGAGGATTTCCCGCTCTACAACCCCGACGGGACTCGCAATCTGCGTGCGGCCGTGGCGAATACGCATGTGGTGAACCACGCCGGAAAGACCCTGGCCCTGGTGGAGTCCTCGCTGCCCTACGAGATCACCAACGACCTTGAGACCGTGGGTGCCTACGACTTCGGCGGCAAGCTCGTCGATTCGATGACCGCGCACCCCAAAATCTGCCCGATCACCGGTGAACTGCACTTCTTCGGCTACGGCAACATCGTCGAGCCGTACGTCACCTACCACCGCGCCGACGCCGACGGAAACCTGACCATCAACCGCCCGGTCGATGTCGGAGCCCTCACGATGATGCACGACTTCGCGATCACCGCCGGGCATGTCGTCTTCATGGACCTGCCGGTGGTGTTCGACCTCGACGTGGCGGTCCGCGGCGACGGTGACATGCCCTTCCGCTGGAGCGACAGCTACGGCGCCCGTCTCGGGGTGCTGCGCCGCGACGATCCGTTCGGCGAGATCCGCTGGTTCGATATCGACCCGTGCTACGTATTCCACGTCGCCAACGCCTACGACGACGGGAACACCCTTGTCCTGCAGGCGGTCCGGTATCCCGAGCTGTGGCGCGACAACGGCGGGTTCGACGTCGAGGGTGTGCTGTGGGAATGGCGGATCGACCTGGGCAGCGGAGCGGTCGGCGAACGCCAACTCGACGACCACGGCGTGGAATTCCCCCGTATCGACGACCGGCTGGCGGGCTCGTTCGCGCGGTACTCCGTCGCCGTCGGCGACAACGCGTGGGTCCGCTACGACCTGACCACCGGTGCCGCCGAGCGCCATGCCTTCGGGCCGGGCGGGCCGGGGGAGGCGGTGTTCGTGCCCGCGGCCGGGTCCGCCGACGAGAGCAGCGGCTGGTACCTCGGCTACGTCTATGACCAGGAGCGCGACGGCAGTGACCTGGTGATCCTGGACGCCACCGGGTTCGGCGCCGAGCCGGTGGCGAGAATCAAACTGCCGCAACGTGTTCCCTACGGTTTTCACGGCAACTGGATCAGCGGGTGAGCAACCTGGCCGCCCGGGTCAGCCGGCCCGGGACCCGGGATCGGCCCGGTACTCGTTCGGGCTGATCCCGTAGGTGCGTTTGAACGCGCTGCTCAAGGCGAACGGCGTCGAATACCCCACCTGCCGGGCCACCGAGCCGATGGTGGCGCGGCTGTTCTGCAGCAGGTCCGCGGCCAGCGCCAGCCGCCAGCCGGTCAGGAAGGCAATCGGCGGTTCGCCCACCTGGTCGGTGAACCTGCGGGCGAACACCGCACGCGAACACCCCACGGCGGCAGCAAGATTGGCCACCGTCCAGGGGTGGGCCGGATTGTTGTAGATCAGTCTGAGGGCGGGGCCGACGACCGGATCCTGTTCGGCCTGCCACCACGGTGGCGCGTTGCCCGGCCGGTCGAACCAGGTCCGCAGCACGCCGATCAACAGCAGATCCAGCAACCGGTCCAGATACGCCTCCTGACCCGGCCCGTCGCGGCCGGCTTCGACGGAGAGCAGATCGACCAGCGTGGTGTCCCACTCATCGGCCCGCAGCACGAGTATCGGCGGCAGCGCGTCGAGCAGGCGCGCACTGACCGCGCTGCGGCCCTCGTAGGCGCAGACGATCGACTCCGCGGCACCCGTCGCACTGTTGCCCCAGCTGCGCAGCCCGAGCGACATCTCGACATGCAGATCCTCGCCGGACAGTGTGGTGCACCGCTGCCCGGGATTGATGATGACGGTCGGCGGGGTGCCCGGATCGTCGGCGAACAGGTGGTTCTCGGTGCCGCGGGTCAGCGCCACATCGCCGGGACCGAGGCGCCACACGCCGCTGTCGTCGCCGACGATGACGGCATCGCCTCTGGTCTGACAGATCAGCGCCAACGGTGCCTCATCGCGAATGCTCAACGACCACGGCGGATCCATCCGCAACCGCAGGACGAAGGCGCCGCGGGCACGCACGCCGTCGAGCAGTCCCACCAGGGCGTCCACGTCGGTAGCGTAACCGTCAGCCGGGCTTGCGTACCTCGATCAGGTGACGCGCCGAGTGGGCGACGAACGGGCCGTCGGTCTCGATCCGGCGGTGCAGCGCGTGCAGGCGGTCACGGTAGCCGTCGACGGTGAACCCCGGCACCGTCCAGATGACCTTGCGCAGGAAGTACACCACGGCGCCGATATCGAAGAACTCCATCCGGAGCCGTTCGGAACGCACGTCGACGATGTCGAGGCCCTCGGCGCCCGCGTCGCGGCATTCGATCTGCGGGTCACGCCTGCTCCTGGCCTCGGGCTGCGGCCCGAGGAAGTACTCCACCAACTCGAAAACACTTGCCGGGCCGACATGCTGGGCGAGATAGGTCCCACCGGGTGCCAGCACGCGGGCGATCTCGGCCCACCACACGGTGGCCGGATGCCGGCTGAGCACCAGATCGAATGCGGCATCGGCGAACGGCAGCGGTGGTTCGTCGGACGCGGCGACCACCACCACCCCGCGCGGGCCGAGCAGCCTGGTGGCCCTGGCCAGGTTGGGCGGCCACGATTCGGTGGCCGCCATGGCGGGCGGAAATCGCGTCGCACCGGCCAGCACCTCACCGCCGCCGGTCTGGATGTCCAGTGCGCAGTGCGCCCCGGTCAGCCGCTCGGCCATCAACCGCTGATACCCCCACGACGGGCGGGCTTCGGTGGCCCGGCCGTCCAGCCAGGAGAAATCCCAACCATCGACCGGTGCCGCGGCGGCCTCGGCGATCAAGGCTTCGAAATCGCGGGTCATGGTCCCATCTTGCCAAGACGGCCGCGTATGTGAACAAGACGTCTGCCCATGGAGCGTCCGGTCGGCCCCCGATTGACTGAACGCATGAACTCCAGCCCGGTCATCATCCTGACCGCCCTCACCGCGCTCGTCAGCGCGGCCGTCGGCGGGATCTTCTACGCGTTCTCCACCTTCGTCATGCGCGGCCTGGACCGCACCGACCCGGTCGATGCCATCACCGCGATGCGGGGCATGAACGCCGAGGCCAATGCCAACCCCGCCTTTCTGGTCCTCTTCACCGGTTCGGCGCTGCTGGCGCTGGCCGTCGGGATCGTGGCCCTGACCCGGCTCGGCAGGCCGGGCGGCTGGCTGCTGCTGGCCGGCGCGATCTTCGGGATGCTGGGTTTCGTCGTCACGATGGCGTTCAACGTGCCGCTCAACGAGCATCTGGACCGGGTCGATCTGGCCGACGCGGGAACCGAATGGCGGTCGTACTTCAGCAGCTGGACGGCGTGGAACCACGTCCGCACCGGCGGCGGACTCCTCGGCGCGGCACTGCTGACCGCCGGCCTGCTGACCGCGGACTGATTCGGCGGACCGGTTCAGGTGTAGGCGACGTGCACCCGGTGGATGCGGCCCTCGAATCCGAACGGAGCCCGTTCGCGGTAGTCCATCGATACCGGCGAGCCGAGACACGTGCCGATGTCGAGGCAGTCGTTGGCGGTGAACAGCAACGGGGCACTGATCGGTACCCGGCCGGATGCGACGGTCTCGCCGTTGCAGGAGACGGTGATGTCCAGCGGCCCGGCCGGGCGTTGCTCGGCGTAGCGCGTCTGCACGGTGATGGTCACCGGGCCGGGCGCCACCCTGGCCGCGGACCGGATCCTGGTGCGCGACAGGATGAACAGGTTGTACTCGTAGCACAGGTAACCGTCGTCGAAGTAGCAGGTCAATCCGCCCGCCGCGGCGCCGAGCGCATACAGCACCCCGTTCGCACCGGCCGGAACCTCGGCACTGATGGTGACCACGTTGTTCTTGTTCCCCAATGCGGGAGCGCAGAACTCGGGCATCCGCACCATATCCCCGGTGAACTCCCACTCGGTATAGGGCGGGGCGATGCGCAGTTCGGGATGGTAGACGGGCACCCACAGGCCGCCGCCGACCGGCAGCACCGAGTTGCTGGCCGCCTCGATCGCGAACATCTCCCGCATCTGGGCGAGTTTCGCGGGTTGGCGCCCGGCCAGGTCGTCGGCCTGCGACCAGTCCTCGTCGAGGTGGTAGAGCTCCCAGGTGTCGTCGTCGGGCGTCCAGGTGGCGATCCCCTCGGGCTGGCCGGGCACCCACGGCAGCCGCGGTCCGCGTGCGCAGGCCAGCCACCCGTCGTGGTAGACGGCCCGGCTGCCCATGATCTCGAAGTACTGGGTCTTCTTGCCGCCGGGGGCCGCCCGGTCGACCAGTGTGCGGGCGAAACTCGCTCCCGCCAAGGGAATCTGCGGTTCGCCGTTGACCACGCGGGGTGCCTCGATCCCGACGATCTCGTAGATCGTCGGGACGATGTCGTTGCAGTGCAGGAACACATCGCGCGGTGCGGTGTCGGGGGTGATCCGGCGCGGCCAGGTGACCGCGACCGGATTGCGGGTGCCACCCAGATGCGAGGCCAGCAGCTTCATCCCCTTGTACGGCGTGCTGCCCGCCCACGCCCACCCGGCGTGGTACTGATTGTCGACCAGCGGAGACCCCAGCACGTCCAGCCCGCCGAGCTCGTCGAGGGCGTCTATGTGCTGACGCACGGTCGTGGGAATCCCGTTCTGGGCCAACAGCTCGGCGATGGTGCCGTTCTGCCCCTCGCCCGAGGAACCGTTGTCGCCCCAGATGTAGAAGAACAGCGTGTTCTCGGCGTAGCCCAGCGCTTCGAGCTCGTCGGCGATCCGGCCCACCTGGACGTCGACGTGCTCGGCGTAGCCCGCCGCCACCTCCATCAGCCTGCGCTGGAACGGCTTCTCGTCGTCGGGAATATCCTCCCACGCCGCCATCGCCGCGTCCCGAGGGGTCAGTGCGCAGTTCTGCGGGATCCAGCCTTTCTCCTTGGCCCTGGCGAAAACCCGCTCCCGGTAGGCGTCCCAGCCGTCATCGAACTTTCCGGCGTACCTGTCGGCCCACTCCTTCATGATGTGGTGCGGGCCGTGCAGACATCCACTGGCCCAGTACATTAGGAACGGCTTGTCGGCATTGAACGCCTTGTGCCGCCGCAACCAGCCGATGGCGTCGTCGGCCAGATCCTCCGACAGGTGATACCCCTCGTCGGGGGTCCTCGGCGGCGCGACGACAGTCGTGTTACGCACCAGGTGCGGCTCGTACTGGGATGCCTCGCCGGCCAGGAATCCGTAGAAGTATTCGAAACCCAGTCCGGTGGGCCAGTTTTCGAACGGGCCGGCCGCGGTGGTCTCCTCGGCCGGGGTGTTGTGCCACTTGCCGAACGCCGACGTCGCATAGCCGTACTGCTTGAGCACCTCGGCCACCGTGGCACTGGAGCGCGGGATCTTGCCCGCATAGCCGTCCCAGTCGTTGGCCAGTTCGGCGATCTGGCCGTTGCCGATCTCGTGGTGGTTGCGACCGGTCAGCAGTGACGCCCTGGTCGGCGAACACATCGCAGTGGTGTGAAAACGGTTGTAGGACACCCCTTGTGCGCACACCCGGTCCAGCGTGGACGTGGTCACCTCACCGCCGAACGTCGAGGGGAGACCGGGGCCGGCATCGTCGATCAGCACGATGACGATGTTGGGCGAATCCTCGTGCAGGCGCCGCGGTTGCACCCGCTGGGCGTACGTCGACTCGGCAAGCGTGCGGCCGGCGATGCTGGCCGAGGGCACCGGAGCGAAGGGCAGCACCCCACCTCCCGGCAACACCGGCGCGACCACTGATTCACCCATTCCGTCAGACACCGCGGCTCCTCTCCCGAAACGACCGGATGTGAGCATTTCAGCACACGGCAAACTCGGTCCGACGCATTATTGACAGCCCGGGAAATTGTGGTCGATTCGTGATCGCCCGGACGGCCTCCCGGGCGGCCTACCGGGACACGTCGCGGGGCCGCACACCGCCGCGGAATGCGGCCGCCACGACCGCCGCGGCCGCCAGCACCAGTGCCGCCGCGATGATCGAGGTCGGTGCGATACCCGAATCGAATGCCGACCTGGCCGACTCCATCAGCTGCCCCGCCGTGGTGGCGGGCAGGTCCGCGGCGACCGCGGTGGCACCGCCGATGCTCTCCGCGGCGTCCCCGGCCTGAGCGGGTGTGAGCCCGGCCGGAACCTCCACATTGGTCCGGTAGAAGGCGGTGAAGATGGTGCCGAGGGTCGCGGTACCGACCACCGCCCCCAGCTCGTAGGCGGTCTCCGAGACCGCCGAGGCGGCACCGGCCTTGGCCGGCGGGACCGAGGCGACGATGGTGTCGTTGGACACCGTCTGCGAGATGCCGACGCCGAGCTCGAGCACGACGAACGAGGCGATGATGGCCGCCACCGACAGGTCATGGCGCCACAGCAGGATCAGGACGAACCCGATCGCGACGAACACCAGACCGGTGATCATCAGGGTGTGCGGCGCATGGCGTTTGGCCAGCTGGACCACCCCAAGCCCGGCGACCATCGACACCACGGCGCCCGGCAGCGTCACCAGACCCGCGGTCAACGGCGAGAGACCCAACACCAGCTGCAGGTGCTGGGAGATGAAGAAGATGAACCCGATCAGGCCGACGATGGACAGAAAGTTCGCCAGGATCGACGAGCTGAACGGGGCGTATGAGAACAGCCCGATGTCCAGCATCGGTGTGGCGCTGCGCCGCTGCCGTCGCACGAACAGCACACCCGAGGCGATCCCGGCGATGAAGGCGGCCGCGCCGAGTCCCGACGCGCCGTCGTGTGCCGTCGTCTTGATCGCCCAGACCAGCGGCAGCATCGCGGTGAACGACAGCACCACGCTGGTCAGGTCCAACGGGCCCGGATTCGGGTCACGCGATTCCGGGACCAGCCGCGGTCCCAGCACCAGCAGCGGCAGCAGGATCGGGACCGCCACCAGAAACACCGAACCCCAGTGGAAGTGCTGCAGCAGCGCGCCACCCACGATGGGCCCGAGCGTGGAGCCCGCGGTGAAACACGAGGCCCAGATCGCGATCGCGAGCCGGCGCGCGGACGCGTCGGTGAAGATGTTGCGGATCAGCGACAGTGTCGAGGGCATCAGCATCGCGCCGAACACCCCGAGCAGGGCGCGGGCCGCGACCAGCGCGCCTGCGCTGGGTGCGAAGGCCGCGACGACCGAGATCACGGCGAACCCGCTGGCCCCGATCAGCAGCAGGCGGCGCCGGCCGAGCCGGTCACCGAGCCCGCCCATCGCGACCAGCAGGGCGGCCAGCACCAGGGAGTAGACGTCGACGATCCACAGCTGGGTCGAGGCGGCGGGCCGGAAATCCTCGGCGATCACCGGGAGCGCGAAGGCCAGCACGGTGTTGTCGATGGCGATCAACAACACCGGCAGCATCAGCACAGCCAGGGCGACCCAGGCTCGTTTGGGGGTCTGCGGTGTCGTCGACTGCGCACCGTCGAGGCAGGCGGACATTCGGAAAACTCCTGTGTCAAGGAAGAAGAGATTGCGGCGCAGGCGGATTCACGTGCGCGGCAGCTGGATGGTGCCCGAGGTCAGGCTGGTCATGATGGCGTCGACGATCTGGTGGCGCGGGGTGCCGTCCTGTTTGGCGGCTTCGTAGCCGGCCAGGATCAGCGCCCAGAACACCCGTCGGGCCCATCCAGGGGGATATTCGGGTCTTGCGGTCGAGGCCCGGTTGAGCACCTCGACGATGGCCTCGTCGCCGGTGTCGAGGTGGGCCGCGAGGTCGGGATCGGCCAGGATCGTGGGCTCGCTGTAGACGAACAACACGATCGGCCCGAGGTCGAGTTGACTCTCCACGACGCGGCGCAGCGCCGCCCCCGCGGGGCCGTGGGTGGGATCGGCCCGGTCGATCGCCGCGTTGCTGAGTTCGTGGACGTGGCGGGCCAGCGCCCGCAGCAGATCGGTGCGCTCGGGGTAGTACCGGTGCACGGTGCTGCGACCGACGCCGGCCGCCGCCGCGATATCGCCGAGCGCCGCCGCGGGCTGATCGGCCAGCACGGTCATGGCGGCATCGAGGATCGCCTTGCGGGTGCGTTCACGCACACCGCTCTCCGTCGATACCTGGCTGGTCACCCAGCAAATATAGCACCAATGGGCCAAAATGGGACAGTGATGTCCCACTCATTAGCCGGGCGGGGTGAACCCGCCCGTCGACTGCGGCGCCTGCGGGGTGGGCGGCGCGGGAGTGGCCGGCCAGCCCGGCGCCGGGGCGGCCGGCCACGCGGATCCGACGGGCGGCCCGGCCGGAATGAGGCGCGCGAGTTCGCGCCGGTGCCGTTCGGCGAGCACCGCGGCCAGCACGTACTGCGGTGGCGCGCCGGGGGGCGGCGGCGGTGAGATCCGGGCCGCGATCCCGCCCAGGATCCGGTAGGCCATCTCGTCGCGCACCCGCGGATCGAGTTGGGTGGCGCGGGCCAGGAACTGGCGGGCCAGCTCGACCTGCTCGGCGCCCAGCCCGGACAGCTGCAGCGACGACGCCCACCAGGCCAATGCCGGCGGCATGGCCGGGGGCGGGGTCAGTTTCGGGCCGCGCTCGCTGATCACCACGGTGCCGGCGAAGATGTCCCCGATCCGCTTGCCCTTCGGGGACAGCAGGCTGCAGATCACCGCGGGCCCGCCGGTCAGCGTCCAGATCTCGATGAAACCGGAGATCGCGCGAAACAGGGCCTGCCGGAATCGTTCCGGACTGCCGTCCTCGGACACCACCCGCAGCCCCAGCGCCATCTTGCCCAGGGACCGGCCGCGGGTCGTGCTCTCCATGATCAGCGGGTAACCCACCATGGCGAGCACCGTGAAGATGATCAGGATCGCCGCCGAGAGCGCCTCGTCGAGCTGGCTGAGGGTGATCGCCCACAGCAGCACGCCCACGACGTAGCCCACGGCGACGACCAGGATGTCGAGCAGCGCCGCCAGCGCCCGCACCGGCAACTGGGCGATCTGGACGTCGAGGACCACGGCGTCCCCGGTCACCACGGGTTCAGGCTGCGAAACCATACCGCCACACGCTACCGATTAAGCTTTGCCGGGTGGACGTCGATGCATTCGTGCTGGCCCATCGCGCCACCTGGGACCGGTTGGAACAACTCGTGAAACGGCGCAGGCGGCTGACCGGCGCCGAGGTGGACGAGCTGGTGGACCTCTATCAGCGGGTGTCCACCCACCTGTCGATGGTGCGCTCGGCCTCGGCCGACTCGGTGCTGGTCGGGCGGCTGTCCGGGCTGGTGGCCGGGGCCCGCGCGGCGGTGACGGGTGCACACGCCCCGCTGTGGCGCGAGTTCGTCCGGTTCTGGACCGTGTCGTTCCCGGTGGTCGCCTACCGGTCGTGGCGGTGGTGGTTGGGCACCGCGGTCGCGTTCTTCGCCGTGACCGTCGCCCTGGCGATCTGGGTGTCGGGCAATCCCGAGGTGGTCGCGGCCGTCGGAACCCCCCGCGAGATAGACGAATTGGTCAACCACGACTTCGCCTCCTACTACAGCGAGCACCCGGCCGGGTCGTTCGCGCTGCAGGTCTGGGTGAACAACGCCTGGGTCGCCGCGCAGTGCATCGGGTTCGCGATCGTGCTCGGGATACCGATCCCGTACGTGCTGTTCCAGAACGCGGCCAATCTCGGTGTGATCGCCGGGCTGATGTTCGACGCCGGTAAGGGCGATCTGTTCCTGGGGCTGATCACCCCGCACGGCCTGCTCGAGCTCACGGCGGTGTTCCTGGCCGGTGCGGTCGGCATGCAGTTGGGCTGGACGGTGATCTCACCCGGTGACCGGCCGAGGGGCCAGGCGCTGGCCGAGCGGGGCCGGGCGGTGGTCTCGGTGGCCGTCGGGCTGGTCGTCGTGCTGCTGGTGTCGGGGCTGGTCGAAGCGCTGGTGACGCCAGCGCCGCTGCCGACCGTGGTGCGGGTGGGCATCGGTGTGGCGGTCGAGGTCGCGTTCCTGGCCTATGTGATCCACTTCGGGCGAAAGGCCGTGCGGGCCGGGGAGACCGGAGACGTCGAGGACGCACCCGACGTCGTCCCCACCGGCTGACTTTCCCCGCGAGCAGACACAAACCTGCCCACTTTCGCCCTCAGACTCAATCGGTCGTTGCAACGCCTGATGAGTTCGGAGGTGTTGTTCGGTGGGGTTTCGGGTGCCAGGGTCGACTGCGGTGCCGGGGTCG
>NZ_JBSFPX010000117.1:0-22566 GCF_053588415.1 Mycobacterium sp. NPDC003449 | reverse complement strand
GATTGACACCTACCCCGCTGGCCCGTTGGCGGGACCGATGCCTGGGGATGTTGCTCACATTATCTATACGTCGGGGACGACGGGCACTCCGAAAGGTGTTGCGGTTACGCATGGCAATGTGACGCGGCTGTTTGATGGTCTTGATGTGGGTGTGGGGTTGGGTCCGGGTCAGGTGTGGGCGGCGTGTGCGTCGTTGGCGTTTGATTATTCGGTATGGGAGATCTGGGGGGCGTTGTTGCATGGTGGGCATCTGGTGGTGGTGCCTGAGCAGGTGACCCGGTCACCGAAGGACCTCCAGACTCTGCTGATCCAGGAGCAGGTCAGCGTGTTGAGTCAGACGCCGTCGGCGGTAGGGATGTTGTCGCCGGGTCAGTTGGGGTCGGTCGGGGTGTTGATGGTGGCTGCTGAGCCGTGCCCGGCTGATGTGGTGGATGGGTGGGCGTCGGGTCGGGTGATGGTCAATGGGTACGGGCCGACCGAGACGACGGTGTATGCCACGATCAGCCGGCCGTTGCAGGCGGGTTCGGGTGTGGTGCCGATCGGTGTGCCGGTGCCGGGGGCGGCTTTGTTTGTGTTGGATCGGTGGTTGCGGCCGGTGCCCCAGGGTGTGGTGGGCGAGCTGTATGTGGCGGGTCGTGGTGTGGGCCTCGGGTATGTGCGCCGGGCGGGGTTGACGGGTTCGCGGTTTGTGGCGTGTCCGTTCGGGTTGCCGGGTGCGCGGATGTATCGGACCGGGGATTTGGTGTCGTGGGGTGTCGATGGGCAGTTGCGGTATGGCGGGCGGGCCGATGAGCAGGTCAAGATCCGCGGGTACCGCATCGAACTCGGCGAAATCACCGCCGCGCTGGCGGCCCATCCGCGGGTGGCGCAGGCGGTGACCGTCACGCACACGGCTACATCCGCCGCAGGCCCTGGCGACACGCAGTTGGTGAGCTACGCCGTGCTGGACACGGCGATGCTGCTGGTCCGCGAGCCCGAGCGGGAGGCGCAACTGGTGCAGCAGTGGCAGGGGGTGTACGGCGGCCTGTATACGGGCGAGTCCTTCACCACCGGCGCCCCGACGGAACTGGGCGAAGACTTCGGCGGATGGAACAGCAGCTACACCGGCGAACCGATCCCGCTGCCCGAAATGCGGGAGTGGCGTTCGGACACGGTGAACCGGATCCTGGCGCTGCGGCCGCGCCGGGTGCTCGAAATCGGGGTGGGGTCGGGACTTCTACTTGCCCACGTGGCTCCCGAGTGCATCGAGTACTGGGGCACCGACTTCTCCGCGCCGACGATCCACACGCTGCGGGTCGGAGTGGATGGACAGCCGTGGGGGGATCGGGTCCAATTGCGGGTGCAGCCGGCTGATGCCTCAGATGGACTGCCGCCAGGGCACTTCGACGTCGTGGTGATCAACTCGGTCATCCAGTACTTCCCGAGCGCGGGTTATCTGCTGGACGTGCTGTCCGTCGCGATGCGGTCATTGGCACCGGGTGGCGCGCTGTTCCTCGGTGACGTGCGCAATCTATCGCTGCTGAGTGCGTTCACCACCGGTGTGGTGTGCGCAGAAACCAGCGGTGGCGAAGACGCCGGGGTGGTGGCCGAACGGGTGCGCCGGGAGATGCATGCCGAGCAGGAACTGCTGTTGGCGCCCGAGTTCTTCGCGGCACTGCCGCAGCATCTGCCCGACATCGCCGGGGTGGAGATCCAACTCAAACGGATGCGGTCGGTCAACGAACTCAGCCTCTACCGATATGAAGTGGTGCTGCGTAAGGCGCCCGCTCGGACACGTTCGGTCGCGGATCTGCCTGCAGAACCCTGGCAGCGATTCGGAACCCTGACGGCGCTCGACGAATATCTGCGGTCGCAGCGGCCTGAGGAACTGCGGGTGACCGGGATGCCGCACGCGGCGGTATGGCCGGATGTGGCGATGGCGGGAGCGTTGGCCCACACCGGTAATCGGATGACATTAGCCGAATTACGTTCCCGTGCAGGCGTATCTCCCGATGCGGTGTTGCCGGACCAGTGTCATCTGCTTGGGCAGGAACTGGGTTATGTCACGGCGGTGACGTGGTCGGCGAATGCCGGCCTGGTCGACGTCATATACACCCGGCCGGCGGATTCACCCGCTTGGTCAGACGTGTACCTGCCGAACGCACCGATCGGCTCGCTCGCCCGTTACGTCAACGACCCGTCGGCCATCGAACGAGTTGCCGAGTTGCGCGGCTTTGTCAGCGGCAGACTGCCGGAGTACATGGTGCCGGCCGCGATCATGGTGTTGGATGCGCTGCCGCTGACCGTCAATGGCAAACTTGACCGCCGGGCACTGCCGGCGCCGGAATTCAGCAGCGGGGTGGTCTATCGGGCTCCGCGCGATCAGCGGGAGCGGGCGCTGGCCGCCCTGTTCGGCGAGGTTCTCGGTGTCAATCGGGTCGGCATCGACGACGGGTTCTTCGACCTCGGCGGGCATTCGCTGTCCGCCACCCGGCTGGTCGCGCGGGCCAGGGTCGAACTCGGCGTTGATGTCCCCATCCGGGCGCTGTTCGATGCGCCCACCGTCGCTGCGCTGGCCGAATGGGTCGGCACCCATGCCGCGGAACACGCGGGACCGGCCTTGACCGTCCAGGAGCGGCCCGCGGTGTTGCCGTTGTCCTACGCCCAGCAGCGGCTGTGGTTCCTGGATCAGTTACAGGGCCCCTCGCCGGTCTACAACATGCCCGCGGCGTTCCGGATCACCGGGGTGCTCGACGGTGATGCATTGGGGGCGGCGCTGGGTGACGTGGTGGGGCGCCACGAGAGTCTGCGCACAGTATTCGTTGCCCCCGAGGGCATTCCCCGACAGGTGGTACTGCCCGAAGACCAGGCCGATTTCGGCTGGCAGGCTATCGATGCACGGGCATGGCCGGCTGAGCGCCTGGCGGGGGCCATCGGCGCGGAGGTGGGCCACAGTTTCGACCTGTCCGGCGAAATTCCCGTGCGCGCCACGCTTTTACAGACCGGTGACGATGAGCATGTGCTGGTGGTGGTGGTGCACCACGTCGCCGCCGACGGCTCCTCGATCAGGCCGCTCCTACGCGATATCGGGGTGGCCTATGCGAGCCGCTGTGCAGGACAGACCCCCGCCTGGACGCCACTGCCGGTGCAGTACGCGGATTACACCCTGTGGCAGCGCGAACATCTGGGTGACCTGGCCGATCCCGACAGCGTGATCGCCGGCCAGGTGGCGTACTGGGAGCAGGCGCTGGCCGGGTTGCCCGAGCGGTTGGAATTGCCGACCGATCGGCCGTACCCGCCGGTGGCGGAACACCGCGGAGCGAGTGTGGCGGTGCAGTGGCCGGTCGAGCTGCAGGAGCGGATTGCCCGGGTGGCCCGCCAGCACGATGCGACCAGTTTCATGGTGATGCAGGCCGCGCTGGCGATCCTGTTGTCGAAACTGGGCGCCGGCGCCGATGTGGCGGTGGGCTTCCCGATCGCCGGCCGGCGTGACCCGGCGTTGGACGATCTGGTCGGCTTCTTCGTCAACACCCTGGTGTTGCGGGTGAATCTGGCCGGAGATCCTACGATGGCCGACTTGTTGGCCCAGGTGCGCCGGCGTAGTCTGGCCGCCTACGAGCATCAGGATGTGCCCTTCGAGGTTCTGGTGGATCGGCTCAACCCCACCCGAAGCCGCACCCATCACCCGCTGATCCAGGTGATTTTCGGTTGGCAGAACTTCGCCGTGCAGGACGGTGGCGAACCGACTGGCGACCAGGCCGCGGAGTCACTGCTCAGTGATGTGCAGATCGAACCGTTGTCCGCCGACACCCATTCAGCCCGGATGGATCTGGCGTTCTCACTTGAGGAACGCTTCACCGCGGCCGGTGAGCCGGCCGGGATCGGCGGGATGGTGGAGTTCCGTACCGACGTGTTCGACGCGGACAGCATTCAGACCCTGATCGACCGGCTGCAGCGGGTGGCAGCGGCGTTGGTCGCAGATCCGAGCCGTTCGGTGTCGTCGGTGGATGCGCTCGACACCGGCGAGCGGGGGCATCTCGATGCGATGGGTAACGTGTCGGCGCTGACCGCCTCGACGGCGCCGACGTCGGTCCCGGAGTTGTTCGCGCAGCAGGTCTCTCGCGCCCCGCGGACGGTGGCGCTGCGCTTCGAGGGGCGCTCGGTGACTTACCGCGAGTTGGAAGCGGCGTCGAATCGGTTGGCGCACTTACTGGTCAGCCAGAATGTCGGTCCCGGCCGGTGTGTGGTGTTGCTGTTCAACCGGTGCGCCGAGGCCGTGGTGGCGATGCTGGCGGTGCTCAAGACCGGGGCGGCCTATCTGGCGATCGATCCTGCCGTGCCGGATGCGCGGATCGAGTTCATCATGGCTGATGCCGTGCCGTCGGCGGCGATCACCACCGCGGCCCTGACCGGTCGGCTGGCCGGATTCGGTCTTCCGGTCATCGATGTCGATGACCCCGGCATCGACGACCATCCCGATACTGGCTTGCCGGCACCGGCGGCAGCGGACATCGCGTACGTCATCTACACCTCGGGCACCACCGGCACCCCGAAGGGCGTGGCCATCACCCACCACAACCTGACCCACCTGGCGGCGTCGATGCCTGCCGGGCTGCCGCGCAATCAGGTGTGGACGCAGTGCCATTCGTACGCGTTCGATTTCTCGGTCTGGGAGATCTGGGCCGCGCTGTGCAGCGGCGGTCGGCTCGTGGTGGTGCCCGAAGACGTGGTCGGCTCACCGGAGGACTTCCACGACCTGCTGGTTGCCGAGCAGGTCAATGTGCTGACCCAGACCCCTTCGGCGGTGTTGGCGATCTCTCCGGAAGGTCTGGGATCGGCGGCATTGCTGCTCGGTGGTGAGGCCTGTCCGGCCGAGGTTGTGCAACGGTGGGCTCCCGGGCGGGTCGTGATAAACGCCTACGGGCCGACCGAGGCGACGGTATACGCATCGATGAGCGCACCGCTGGATGCCGGGTCGAGTGTCGTCCCGATCGGTGCGCCGGTGCCGACGACGGCATTGTTCGTGCTGGATCAATGGCTCCATCCAGTGCCCGCAGGCGTGGTCGGTGAGTTGTATGTGGCGGGCCGCGGCGTGGCGATGGGCTATCTGCGCCGGTCCGGGCTGACCGCATCACGGTTCGTGGCATGCCCGTTCGGCGCGAACGGTTCGCGGATGTACCGCACCGGAGACCTGGTGCGGTGGGGTACCGACGGGCAGTTGCAGTATCTGGGCCGGTCCGATGAGCAGGTCAAGATCCGTGGCTATCGAATCGAATTGGGGGAAATCCACACTGCGTTGGCCGGTTTGGCGGGGGTGGAGCAGGCGGCGGTGATCGCTCGTGAGGACCGCCAGGGCGACAAGCGTCTGGTCGGCTATGTCACCGAAACCGTCTCTGGAGCGGTCGACCCGGACCAGGCGCGGGCGGCGCTGGCCGAACGGCTCCCGGCCTACATGGTTCCGTCGGCGGTGCTGCCGCTGGACTCGCTGCCACTGACCGTCAACGGAAAGCTCGATATCCGGGCGCTGCCCGCACCGGACTACACCGCGGGTACATATCGGGCCCCGACAACTCCTGCCGAGGAGGTCCTGGCGGGCATCTACGCCGAGGTGCTCGGGCTCGAGCGGGTAGGGACCGACGACTCGTTCTTCGACCTGGGCGGTGATTCGCTGTCGGCGATGAGGGCCGTCGCCGCGATCAACAAGACTTTGGACACCCAGCTGGCGGTGCGCGTCATGTTCGATGCGCCGTCGGTACGAGGCTTGGCCCGGCAGTTGGAATGTGCCGACAGTTCGCAGGAAGTGCTGCCCGTCGACGTGCTCAAACAGGGTGCCGGTGTTCCGTTGTGCTGCATTCATGACGGCTTCGGGCTGAGTTGGTCGTATCGGGCCCTTGGCGAGTACGTCGACGGACCGATCATCGGGCTCAACCAGATAGGTGAGGAAGCCGAGTCGGTGTCGATACGCCGCATGGCGGTCAGCTACGCCGACCGGCTCCAAACCCTGTATCCCGAGGGGCCTTACCGGCTTCTCGGCTGGTCCTTCGGCGGGGTCGTCGCACATGAACTCGCCATCGAGCTGCAGCGACGCGGGTGCGAGGTCCAACGGCTGATACTTATGGACGCCGCGTTGAACCTGAACAAGGCCAGGGGGTTGAGTGCGAGCGCGTACCGGACCGTCGCCAAGAACCACGCCCTGGCCGAGGGGTTGGTGCTCGACTACATCCTGAGCGCCAATCAGGTTGACGTGCCAACACATCGACGCCCACTGAGCTATCGGCGAGCGGAGAAGATCGCTGCCCACAGCGGGACGCCTGGATTCACTCCGCCGCCGAAGGCGCTGGTGGAGTTCATGGTCAAGAGCCTCAACGCGAACCAGTTGCGTCTGCTGGAACACGAACCCGAGGTCTTCGACGGCGACATCGTCATCTTCTCCGCGGCACGGCATCGAAGCATCGACAACGGTGGTGCACCGGTCAGATCACGGTGGCGGGGGATGCGAAACCGGATGGCCGTCCGGGCCCATCTGCAGAGCTGGCGACCGTATATCGCCGGTGAGATCACCGCACATTCGGTCGACTGCACGCACTATGAGATGTTCAGCAGTGAGTCGCTGCGCGAATACGGTGAGCGACTGAGGCTTTCACTCCAGGACTAGGAACGCCGTCACCAAACCCCCGGAACCAGGCGGTAGCGAACCTTCTGCATGTAGTCGCGGTACCCGTCGAGTTCCTGCTGGAGCAACTCTTCCTCGTCGCGGATACGCAGGCCGAGTATCGCGACGCCCGGAATGAGGAAGACGAGCCCCCAGTAAGAGCCGAGCGCGAGCGGGGTGCCCACCAGGAGGAGCACGTTGCATGCGTACATCGGGTGGCGCACCAGCCCGTACAACCCATCGGACACCACCTGTTGACCGGACTCCACCCGGACGGTTACCGCCGCGTGGCTGTTCTGCACCAGTACCAGCCCGATCAGGCTCATCCCGGCGGCGACCAGAACGTTGCCGGCCAACGAGGTCACCACCGGCGCAGCAGACCAACCGAAACGGTGATCGAGGGCGCTGACGATGAGCATCGCGCCCCACAACACGAAAACGCCACCCGCGACGACCTTCTGCAGCCTCCGCGTTTCGGTCGCAGGCATTCGCCGCCGCAGCACCGCGGGGCTGCGGCGCAGCAGGTAGACGCTCGAGATCAAGCCCGAGACGCCGACCACCACCAGGAACACCCAGGCCTGCCAGTAGCACATCGTGCCCGCTGCCGCAAACAGCAGAACTCCGGAAGCGATGGCCCCCTCAAGCGCCGATATCGTTGCTCGGACAACAATATTCACGGGACCTCCCCATGCCCGCAGAATGATGCCTTGGCTAACAGTGTACTGCGGTCCGGCGGGGCCGGCTGTAAATTTACTGTGAGGAAAATTCGGGCGGTGGTGGCGCCCCTCAGATCGTACGGGCCAGCCGGTCCGCCAACAGCGTGGCGAACTTCGCCGGATCGGTGAGCTCGCCGCCTTCGGCGAGAAGGGCGGTGCCATAGAGTAATTCGGCGGACTCGGCGAGACCGTCCAGCGATTCGCCGCCGTGATCCCGGTGCGCCCGCTGCAGGGCGGTGATGAGGGGATGCTGCGCATTGATCTCGAGGATCCGCTTACCGGCCGGAACGTCCTGTCCGGAAGCCCGGTACATCCGGGCCAGGGCCGGCGTGATTCCGAAGGTCGGGGTGATCAGGCAGGCCGGTGATTCGGTCAGGCGGGTGGACAAGCGTACTTCCGAGACGTCATCGCTCAATGTCTCCTTCAACCAGGTCAGCAGATCAGCGAAGTCGCGCTGCTGTTCCTCGCGCTCGGCCTCGTGAGTCGCTTTATCGGCTTCGGAGTCGAGGTCCACCTCGCCCTGGGCCACCGATTGCAGTGGCTTGCCGTCGTACTCCCGCACCGAACCGACCCAGATTTCGTCGACCGGATCGGTGAGTAACAGCACCTCGTAGCCCTTGGCCCGGAAGGCTTCCAGATGCGGTGACTTCAGCAGCTGCTCGCGCGACGGTCCGGTGGCATAGAAGATCTGGTCCTGCCCTTCCTTCATCCGGTCGACGTACTCGGCCAGCGTGGTCTGTTCATCCTCGCTGTGCGTCGAGCTGAAGGAGGAGAGGCGGAGCAACGTGTCCTGGTTGTCCGTGTCCTGCATCAGTCCCTCTTTGACGACCGCGCCGAACTGAGACCAGAACGTGCGGTAGTCCGCGGGGCGCTGGGTCTGCAGCTCGCCGATCGTCGAGAGGACCTTCTTGGTCAGGCGACGCCGGATCACCGTGATATGGCGATCCTGCTGCAGGATCTCCCGAGAGACGTTGAGCGACATGTCCTGGGCGTCGACGACGCCCTTGACGAACCGCAGGTACCGCGGGATCAGTTCGTCACAGTCGCCCATGATGAAGACGCGTTTGACGTACAGCTGAACCCCGATCTTGGCGTCCCGGGTGAAAAGGTCGAACGGGGCGTGTGAAGGGATGAACAGCAACGCCTGGTACTCGATGGTGCCCTCGCCCTTCATCGTGATGACCTCGAGCGGGTCATCCCAGGCGTGGGCGACGTGTTTGTAGAACTCCTGGTACTCCTCGTCGGAGACTTCGTCTTTGGGCTTGGCCCACAAGGCCTTGCCGGAGTTGAGCGTCTGCGTCTCGATGGTGACGGTTTCCGCGCCGCCCGCTTCGGCGGCGGGTGTGCGCCGCTCGACCTGCATCTGGATGGGCCAGGCGATGAAATCGGAGTACTTCTTGACGAGTTCCCTGATCTTCCACTCGGCGGTGTAATCCGGCAGCTGATCTTCGACGTCTTCCGGCTTGAGGTGAAGTATGACCGAGGTGCCCTGCGGGGCGTCATCGACGGATTCGATGGTGTAGGTGCCGTCACCGCTGGACACCCACCGGGTGGCCCCACTTTCACCTGCCTTGCGGGTGAGCAGTTCGACCTGGTCGGCCACCATGAACGTCGAGTAGAAACCGACGCCGAACTGACCGATCAGCTCTTCGGAATCGGCGGCTTTCTTGCTCTCCCGCAACCGTTGGCGCAGTTCTCCGGTACCCGACTTGGCCAGCGTGCCGATCAGGTCCACGACTTCGTCGTGGGTCATGCCGATGCCGTTGTCGCGGACGGTGAGGGTACGTGGATCCTGACCCGTCTCGATCTCGATGTGGAGGTCGGACGCGTCGACCTTGAGGTCCTTGTTCCGCAGCGTCTCGAGGCGCAGCTTGTCCAGTGCATCGGATGCGTTCGAGATCAACTCGCGGAGAAAAGAATCCTTGTGCGAATAGACCGAGTGGACCAGCAGTTCCAGCAGCTGGCGTGCCTCCGCCTGAAATTCCAACCGTTCGACGCGTTCAGACATGCGATCCCATCCGACAGAGCAACCTTGATGACCGATTTCGCCGAAGATGATACCGAGGGCGCCGGCGGCCGGTGTCGGCAATGGTTCACAGACCGCCCATGCCCCGCGCTACCAGCGAAAGTCCGACCACCGTCAGGATAGCGGCGACGAATTTGCGCTGGTGGACCCGCGCCCAGTCGTGTACCCGGCGCAGTATCGCCTGAGTCCGCTCCGGTGCGAACAGGTTGCTGACGAGGATGATCTCCTCCACGGTGAGCACGGCGACGACGAACGCCATCATGGCCACCAACTGGACGCCCATGGATGCGCCCGAGGCGATGACGATGCCGAGGGCGAAGAAGACTCCGTCGAGTGGTGGCAGAAAAATAATGCCGATGACGAAGGAGATCCATGGAGATCCCTCGCGCCACGCACTGCGGGCCCGGCTGAGCATCCGCCGCACCGGCGACCCGGCCTCCGCCACGTCCGGGTCGGGGTGCAGCAACCTTCTGAGGATGGGCGGAACTGACGAATCAAGGAGCAATGTCGAGGTTTTGGTGGTTCCGTCGAGATCTTGACCCGAAGGTCTCGCGGTGTGTTGGGGTGCTCGGGTGAGCGCGTGCACGACCAGCACCAGGGCGATCAACAGCAGTGCCGCACCCACACCGATCGCGGTGCGCTGCGCGACCGGGCTCGTCGTCGGGTGGGCGAACTTCGCCGCGAAAGATGCCGACGCCGGCGTTGCGTGCAGCACGATCAGTGGAAGGAGAAGGCTGAACAGCCCCACCATCATGGCGCCGATCCAATAGGCGAGCAGATTGTGCATGGGCCGGGGCCGGGAGAGCACCAGCAGGATCAAGCCGAGACGTACCGGATTGATCGTCGTCAAGAGTGCCAACGCCAACAATGATCCCCACATGGCGAGATGCTACCTTTCAGAATATTTGCTGAATTGCTTGTTGGAGATTCCAAAAAGCTTGTTACTAACTGGGTTTTTCGCAGTCGTCGGCGTATCTGAACCGTTGCTCTTGGATGACCGGTATGCCACCAGCACCGTCGGGCCCCGCCTCCGGCTACGGAACTCGACGCTGATCGCCGGGTCGGCGTGCCGGGCGAGCGCTCGCAGCGCCGACGGGCTGTAGGCGCGCAGCCCACTGATCACCGCGTCGTGGATCGCCGCGACCCGGGTGAACGGCAGTGCCGCCGCCAGCATCGCCAGGTGCAGCGGCGGCGACGGACGGCGGACGTCGATGATCAACAACTTCGTCGCGGCCCGGGTCCCTTCGGCGAACACCCGCGCGGCCGACTCGGGCGGCAAATGGTGCAACGACAGTGCGAACAGCGCCAGGTCGAAATGCTGGTCCGGGGCGTCGATCGCGGTCGCATCAATCACCTGCACCGTGGCGCGGGGATGGCGGCCCAGGTCGCCCGCGGCAATATCGGCGACGAACGTGGCATCGATGTCGGTGACCGTCACCTCGGCGGTGCGATGAAGCTCCAGCAGCGCGCGCGACAGCCCGCCCAAACCGCACCCCAGCTCAAGGATCCTCGGCGAGCCGAGATCTGCCACCTCGTCGAGCGCCATCCTGGCGTACTTCTGGTAGGTGCCGAACCGTGGACGGCGCCCACCGCGGTCGATCGCGTGGACCACCTTTCGCTTCAGCTCGTCGACGTCGTCGCGGTCCAGGTACTCCAGCCGTCCGGTCTGCAGCCGCCGGGACAACCAGGAGGCATCCGGCCCGCCCCTCGGCATGTCGACGATGTCGCGCGTACCCGCGTCCATCGGTTCAGGCGACTTCCACGGGTGCGAGTTTCTCGCACAGCAGCTCGGCCAGACCGTGAATGGTGGTGATGCCGGTGGCCGAGATCCGCACCCCGGTCTCGGTCTCGATGCGGGTACGCAGTTCGAGCGCGCCCAGCGAGTCCATCCCGTACTCGGAGAGCGGGCGGTCGGGGTCGACGCTGCGCCGCAGGATCAGGCTGACCTGGTCGGAGATCACCTGCTGCAGCCTGGCGGTCCACTCTTCGGGAGGCAGCTCATCGAGCTCGGCGCGCAGTCTGCTTGTGCCCGTGGAGTTCTGCCCGGTCGACCGGAAGGCTTCGGCGAACGGGCTGCGTTCGGCGAACATGGTCAGCCAAGGCGCACCCATCACCGGCGCGTACCCGGTGTAGGGGCGGTCATGACGCAGCAGCGCCTCGAACGCGTACGCGCCTTCTTCGGGAGCGATGGCGACGCCGGTGCCTTCCGCCATGGCGGCACCGCGGCCGATCCGGCCCCAGGGCCCCCACGCGATCGCGGTGGCCGGTAGACCCTGGGTCCGGCGCCACAGGGTGAACGCGTCCAGCCAGCTGTTGGCCGCGGCGTAGGCGCCCTGCCCGGGTGAACCGACCAGTGCCGCCGCCGAGGAGAACGAGCAGAACCAGTCCAGTTGCTCCTCGGCGTCGGCTTCCTGGAGAGCGCGGTGCAGGTTCCACGCACCGTAAACTTTTGGTGCCCAGTCACGTTCGATGAGCTCATCGGTGATGTTGGTCAGCGCCGCATCCTCGATCACTCCTGCGGCATGCAGCACTCCCCGCACCGGGTGGCCGCCCGCGGTCGCCGCGGCCACCAGTCGTCGCGCGGTGTCGGGCTCGGCGATGTCTCCGCACTCGACGACGACGTCGGCACCGGTGGCCCGGATGCGTTCGATCGTCCGCAGCGCCTGCGTGGTCGGTTGCGAGCGTGAGGACAACACGATGCACCCGCACCCGTTGGCGGCCATCCGCTCGCCCATGAACAGTCCGAGGCCTCCGAGCCCACCGGTGATGATGTAGGCGCCGTCGCCGCGGAACACCCGCACCTGGGCCGGTGGAACCACGAGCCGGCTGGAACCGGTACGCGGGACGTCGAGCACCAGCTTGCCGGTGTGCTGGGCGCCGCTCATCATCCGGATGGCGGTGGCAGCGTCGGCGAGTGGGTAGTTGGTGAACTCCGGCATCGGCAGCTCACCGGCCGCGGTGCGCCGATACACGGTGGCCAGCAACTCGGAGAGCCGGTCGGGATGGCTGACCGACATCAGTGCCAGGTCGACCGCGTAGAAGGACAGGTTGCGCCGGAAGGGAAAGAGCCCCAGCCGGGTGTCGCCGTAGATGTCGCGCTTACCGATCTCCACGAACCGCCCGCCGAATGCCAGCAACTCGAGGCCCGCGCGCTGCGCGGCTCCGGTCACCGAATTGAGCACGATGTCCACGCCGTAGCCGTCGGTGTCGCGGCGTATCTGATCGGCGAATTCCACGCTGCGCGAGTCGTACACGTGCTCGACGCCGATGTCGCGCAGCAGCTGCCTGCGCTGCTCGTTGCCCGCGGTGGCATAGATCTGCGCTCCGGAGGCACGGGCGATCGCCATCGCGGCCTGGCCGACCCCGCCGGTTGCCGAGTGGATCAAGACCTTGTCGCCCGCGGTGATACGGGCCATATCAATGAGCCCGTAGTAGGCGGTGGCCGTCGCGATAGTCAGCGCGGCCGCCTGTGCATCGGTCAGGCCGTCGGGCAGGCTGACGGCCAGGCGCGCATCGCAGGTGACGAACGTACTCCAGCAACCGTCCGCGCACAGACCGCCGACCCGATCCCCGACGTTGTGCTCGGTGACGTCGGGCCCGACCGCGGTCACGACCCCGGCGAAATCGATGCCGAGTTGGGGCAGCCGCCCGTCGAAGGCAGGGTAGCGACCGAACGCGACCAGCACATCAGCGAAGTTGACACTGGAGGCGCTCACCGCGACCTCGATCTGACCCGGCCCCGGTGGAATATGGTCACAGGCCACGAGTTCCATCGATTCCAGGTCCCCTGGTGTGCGGATCTGCAGCCGCATCCGGTCGCGTTCGTGGCTGGCCACGGTGGTCCGGCGCTCCTCCGGGCGCAGCGGGGCCAGACACAGCCGTGCGGTGTACCACCGGCCGTTGCGCCAGGCGGTCTCGTCCTCCTCGGAGCCGGTGAGGAGCTGTTGGGCAAGCTGCCCGGCGAGTTCTTCGGTTCCGGTGGACTCGTCCACGTCGATCTGGGTGGCGGCCAGATGGGGATGTTCGGTGCCGATCACCCGGATCAGGCCCCGCAGCTCGGCCTGCTCCAGGTTGGCCACGTCACCGGCCACCACGGTCTGGGCATTGCGGGTCACGACATACAGGCGGGGCAGCTCGCCGGTCAGCTCCGGCAGTTCGCGGCTGATATGCACCAGCCGCCGCACATACTCGCGGGCCAGCAGCGGTGCGGAGTTCGTATCATCGCCGTTGCGTGGCGACGCCACGATCACCACCCCGGTGAACCGGCAGGCCCGAAGCTTGCCGGCCAGCTGTTCACAGGTCGGCGAGTCGTCGGTCAGGCTCGGCCAGCACATGCTGACGCATTGTGCGCCACGGCCTTTCAACGCGGCGGTCAAACCGGCGGCCACCCCATCCGGCTCGGCGGATGCGCTGACCAGCAACCAGGAACCGGCGTCGGCGTACTCGACCTGCGGCAGTTCCCGTTGCCTCCACTCGACGACCAGCAGGCGTTCGCCGAGAACGTGGTCATCGTGCCCGCTGCCGGAGGCTTCGGTGCCCAGGCGCAACCCATGCACCGTGAGCAGGACGGCGCCGTGCTCGTCGAGCACATCGATGTCGGCCTCGATTCCGGAGGTGTCGGCGTGCAGCACCCGGGTAAGGCAGTAGCGCGCATTGCGTGCCGGTCCGTAGCAGCGCAGCCGGCGCACGCCCAGCGGCAATCCCAGCACGTCCCCGCCGAGCGCCCGGACGCCGGGATGGGCCTCCACGGACTGGAAGCAGGCGTCCAGCAGCGCGGGGTGGACGCCGTACGCGTCCTGCTGTGAGCGGATCGACCGGGGGAGTGCCACCTCGGCGAGCACGGTGTCGGCCTGCGCCTCACCCGTGTACCCGGCGAGGAGACCGGTGAACGCCGGACCGTATTGAATGCCGTGTTCGGCCACCCGGCTACGGATCTCGGCGCCATCCTGCCTGAGAGGATGGGCGGCCAGGACGGCTGCCATGTCACAGGCGGGCGGTTGCTCGCCCTGCGCGGAGTGCAGGACCGCGGTTGCCAGCCGGGCCGATGCGCCGTCCTGATGGGAATCGACGGTGAAATCGACGACGCCCGGCGATGACACCGATGCGGACGCCCCGACCGTCGTCTGCTCGTCGAGCAGCAGCGCCCGCTCGAAACGCAGGTCGCGAACCTCCGCCGGATCGCCCAGCACCGCGGCGGCGGCGGCCAGCGCCATCTCGCAATAGGCCGCCCCGGGAAGCACTGCCACGGTGCGGATCTGGTGATCACCGAGCCAGGGCTGGGCCGAGGTGCCGAGATCGGCCTGCCACACGTGGCGCTCCGGCTCCTCCTGCAGGCGCACGGTGGCGCCCAGCAGCGGATGCACCGCGATCGTGCAGCCGCCGTGGGTGGGAGATTCCTGGCCGCCGCCGGTCAACCACAGCCGACGGTGCGTCCAGGTGGGCAGGGGCGCGTCAACGAGGCGACCCGGCGGGCAGAGTGCCGCGAAGTCGACCGCGGCGCCCGCGCTGTGCAGGTCGACCAGGAACCCGCGCATCCCGTCCGGCAGCTCCTGTTCGCGGCGCATCGCCGCGAGAGCCGTCATCGGTGTTTGGCGGCTGCGCGCGGTCTGCTCGAGGGCGCGGGTGAGCAGCGGATGCGGAGACAGCTCGGCGAAGACCCGGTGACCGTCCTCCAGCGCGGCCTGGACCGCGGAGGCGAACCGCACCATCCGGCGCATATTGGTCGCCCAGTAGCCGGCATCGCACACGGGCTGTTCGCGGGGATCGAACAGGGTCGCCGAATAGAACGGAATCTCCGGCGGCATCGGTTCGAGGTCGGCGAGGGCGGCGGTCAGGTCGTCGACGATCGGCTCGACCTGAGGTGAATGAAACGCGACGTCGACCGGCACCTCGCGGGCCGGCACCCCGCGTTCTTCCCAATCGGCGACCAGGTCGCGAACTGTCCGGGTGGCACCGGCGATCACGGTGGATTCGGGTGAGGCCACGACCGCGACCACAACATCGGTGATGCCGCGACCGGTCAACTCCGAGAGCACGTGTTTGGCCGGTAGTTCGACCGCTGCGGTGGCCCCTTTGCCCGCGATGCGCGACATCAGCCGGGACCGGCGGCAGATCAGCCGCAGCCCGTCTTCCAGTGAAAGCGCCCCCGACACGACGGCCGCCGCACCCTCGCCAAGGGAATGGCCGATGACTGCACCGGGGTGCACTCCGTATGCCCTCATGGTCGCCGCCATCGCGACCTGCATGGTGAACAGCGTCGGCTGCACCCGGTCCTGCCCGGTGACGGTCTGGGGCACCGACATCGCCTCGCGCACCGAGAACCCGGATTCGAGCGCGATCACCGGTTCGGCCTGCGCGACGGTGGCGGCGAACACCGGTTCGGTGGCGAGCAGCCCGGCCCCCATGGCCGCCCACTGGGAACCCTGGCCGGAGAACACCCACACCGGTCCCTGGTCATCACGCCCGACCGCTGCCGGATACGGGTTATCGCCATCGGCCACCCCGCGCAGTGCCGTGGTGAGTGCGAGCCGGTCGCCTGCGCTGACGGCGGTGCGCACCGGCCGGTGCACGCGGCGCCGCGCCAAGGTGTAGGCCAGGTCGGGCAATCCGACCTCGTCGTGCGCGTCCAGCCAGTCGGCCAGCCGGCCCGCGGTGCGGCGCAGTTCCTCGGCCGAGGTCGACGACAGCGGGAACAGCAGCGGTCCGGGAGCCGACGGGGCCGGTGCTTGGGCCGCAGCGGGTTCGGGGGCCTGTTCGACGATGGCGTGCACGTTGGTGCCCGACAGTCCGTAGGACGATACCGCGGCCCGCCGTGGGTGGTTGCCGTTCGTGCACCACGGGGTAACACCCTGTGGAACAAAGAGTTTGGTGTCGATCTGGGCGAGCTGGTCGGGCAGCCGGGTGAAGTGCAGATTCTTCGGGACCACGCCATGCTGCACCGCGAGGACCGCTTTCATGAGCCCGACGGCTCCCGACGCGGCCTGCGCGTGCCCCATGTTCGTCTTCACCGACGCCAGGGCGCAGGGCCCGTCGGTACCGTAAACCCTGGCCAGGCTGGCGTATTCGATCGGGTCGCCCACCGGCGTGCCGGTGCCGTGCGCCTCCACCATGCCGACCGTCCCCGGATCGACCGCCGCGGCGGCCAGCGCGGCCCGGTACACCGCGGTCTGGGCGGCATCCGAGGGTGTCGCGATGTTCACGGTGTGACCGTCCTGGTTGGCCGCGGTGCCGCGGATCACCGCGAGGATCCGGTCGCCGTCCCTCAGGGCGTCGGCCAACCGTTTGAGCAGCATCACGACGCAGCCCTCGCCGCCGACGAATCCGTCGGCCGCGGCATCGAAGGCGTGGCAGCGCCCGGTTGCCGACAGCATCCCCTCGGCCGAACCCGAGGCGAACTTGCGCGGGTCCAGTGCCAATGTGGCGCCACCGGCTATGGCGAGGTCGCTCTCGCCCTCGTGCAGGCTGCGGCAGGCCAGATGCACCGCGGTCAGGCCCGATGAGCACGCGGTGTCCACCGTGAGTGCCGGGCCGTGGACACCGAGGGCATAGGCGATCCGTCCCGAGGCCAGGCTGAAGTTGCTGCCGCTGAATCCGTATGCCGCTTCCAGTGCCTGCGCGTCGGCCGCGAGCATCTGGTAGTCGGCGTGCGTCAACCCGACGAACACCCCGGTCCGCGAGTCCGCCATGGCTTGCCTGGTCAATCCGGCGTGCTCCATGGCCTCCCAGGACGTCTCAAGGAGGAGCCGGTGCTGTGGGTCGAGAGCGGCACTCTCGCGATCGTTGATCCCGAAGAACTCGGCGTCGAAGCCGGCGACGTCATCGAGGAACGCACCCCACTTCGACACCGACCGGCCCGGCACCCCGGGTTCGGGGTCGTAGTATTCGTCGGCGTCCCAGCGATCGGGTGGGACCTCGGTGACGAGGTCATCGCCACGCAGCAGGGCTTCCCACAGTCGTTCGGGGGAGTCGATTCCGCCGGGCAGCCGGCAGGACATGCCGATCACGGCGACCGGGGTGACCGGTGCGGCGCACCCGGTCACAGACTCTGATGAAGCCAATTGCCCTCCTCCCAGCGGCCTTCGGCGGTCGGACCGCTGGCAGGCTCGGTGCCCTGCGTTCGTGCGTCGGGCCCCATGGCGACGCCGGTGTGGTCACGCGGCGGCCGGTGGCTCAGCGCCCGTAGCGGGCGGTCACAGTCATCAACGGTAAATTCGCTGTGGTGCGCTGTACGGGGATCTGGGCAATTCGTCGGCGGATACGCGCGAATGCAAATACTTTGCCGCCTCGGTGCCTCGGGCGCTTCCGGGAGACGTTCCCGGTATTTCGTTCCGTAATAAAAGAAGTTTGCTGTTCTTTCCTGATACGTGGCGGTGATCGCCTACCCTGATGCGCGTGGCCGAGGCGTCCATCCTGACGCTGCTGTCCGAACGTGCCGGACTGCAGGGGGACGACACGGCGGTGACATTTCTTGATTACGAAAAGAATTGGGACGGCGACGAGGAAAGCCTGACCTATGCGCAGCTCTATCGCCGGACCTGCGACCTGGCGCGTGAGCTCGACCGTTTCGGTTCGGCGGGCGACCGGGCGCTGATCCTGGCGCCGCAGGGACTGCACTACATCGTGGCGTTTCTCGGCGCGATGCTTGCCGGACGAGTCGCGGTTCCGCTGGCGGTACCGCTGGGTGGGGTGAGCGACGATCGGGTCGCGTCGGTTCTGCAGGATGCGACGCCGTCGACCGTCCTCACGACCTCGGCGGTCGCGGACGCCGTGACGAGCTACGTCACGGCGCAGGACTGCGTACCCACCCCGGCGATCATCCGGGTGGACGCGCCGCGCCTCGACGGTCCAGCGGGATCAGTCGACGGGGTCGAAAGAGACACGGACATAGCCTATTTGCAGTACACATCCGGATCCACCAGGCAACCGGCCGGGGTGATGATGTCGCACCGCAACCTGATGGCCAACTACGAACAACTCACGTCGGGTTACTTCGCGGAATTCAACAATGTCGTCCCCGAGGGCTCCACCATCGTGTCGTGGCTGCCCTTCTATCACGATATGGGTTTGTACCTGGGAGTCTGCGCGCCCGTGCTGGCCGGTGTTCCCGCGGTGCTGATGAGCCCGGTCGCCTTCCTGCAGCGGCCGGCCCGGTGGATCCGGCTGTTGGCCACCCGGGGCCGCACCTACACGGCGGCACCGAACTTCGCCTTCGAGCTGGCGGTGCGCAAGACGTCGGATGCCGATATGGACGGGCTCGACCTCTCGAATGTGCTCGCGGTCATCACCGGCAGTGAACGGGTTCATCCGGCGACGCTCGAGCGTTTCACCCGGCGCTTCGGCCGGTTCAACCTGGACGCGAAGGTGATACGGCCCTCCTACGGGCTCGCCGAGGCCACGGTGTACGTGGCGACCAGGGAATCGGGTGAGCCACCGGCCATCGTGCGGTTCGAATCCGAGGAGCTGACCGCGGGCACCGCCACCCGTACGACCAACGGCGCCGGTATGCCGTTGGTCAGCTACGGGGTGCCTGCCGCGCCGGCGATCCGCATCGTGGATTCCGAGACATACACCGAATGTCCGTCCGGAACCGTCGGTGAGATCTGGGTCCGCGGAGACAATGTCGCGGCCGGGTACTGGGGGCGACCGGATGAGACGGCGGCCACCTTCGGCGGCAGGCTGGTGGATCCGCCGGTCGGCACACCCGAGGAGCCCTGGCTGCGCACCGGGGACTCGGGATTCATCTCCGATGGCGAATTGTTCGTCATCGGGCGCATCAAGGATCTGTTGATCGTGTACGGGCGCAACCACTGTCCGGACGATATCGAGGCGACGATCCAGGAGATCAGCCGAAGCAGGTGCGCTGCCATCGCGGTTCCGGACGGGTACACCGAGAAACTCGTCGTCATCGTCGAGGTACGGAAACGGGCCGAGTCGTCCGCCGGACCGCCGGATCAGCTGTCGACGGTCAAGCGCGAGGTGACCTCGGCGATCTTCGACTCGCACAGCCTCGGCGTCGCGGATCTCGTTCTGGTGTCACCCGGTTCGATTCCGATCACCACGAGCGGCAAAGTCCGACGGGCCGCGTGTGTCGAACAGTATCGGCACGGCCGCTTCGCCCGTCTGGACGCGTAGGCGGTTCGGTCGGGAAAGGGATGCAGGGGGGTTCGTGATTTGGGAATTCTGAAGCGGGTGTGGATCCCGCTGGTCGTTCTGGTGGTCCTCGGTGCCGGAGCGTTCACCGTGTCCCGGCTGCACGGCGTATTCGGGTCCGAGATTCGTCCGGTCTACGCCGACACCGAACTCGAGGAGCGTAAGCCCTACGACCCCAAACAATTGGTGTACGAGGTGTTCGGGCCGCCGGGGACGGTGGCCAACATCAGCTATTTCGATGTCGACGCCGAACCTCAGTTTGTTGAACAGGCAAGCTTGCCATGGTCGTTGAGGTTCTCGATGACCGAGGCGACCGCGATGGTCAACGTGATCGCACAGAGCGACGGTGACAGCGTCGGATGCCGCATCAGCATTGACGACACGGTGAAGGCCGAACGGGTCGGACAAGGGGAGAGTGCGTTCACCTACTGCCTGCTGAAGGCCGCATGAGCAGCCACGCGATGAGCCGCAGGCCGCCGCTTGTCGCGCGGATCATTCGTGTGCTGGCAGTGCCGATCATCCTCGGATGGCTGGTGATCGCCTATGTCCTCGGTGTGGCCGTCCCCCCGCTGGAGCAGGTGGAGAAGGAGCATTCGGTCTCCTTCATCCCCACCGACGCACCGTCGTTCGAGGCGGTGGCGCGGATGGGACAGAGCTTCGGCGAATCCAGTTCGAACAGCGTCGCGATGATCGTCCTGGAGGGCCGACAGCCCCTCGGCGATGAGACGCACCGCTATTACGACGATCTGATCCGCCAGCTGAAAGCCGACACCGCGCATGTGCAGCACGTGCAGGACTTCTGGGGGGATCCGCTCACCGCGGGCGCGGCGCAGAGCGCCGACAACCGGGCCGTATACGTCCAGATGAGCCTCACCGGCGATCTCGGCCAGGCCAAGTCGGACGAATCCCTGCAAGCCGTGCGCGATATCGTGGCGCGGACGGCACCGCCTCCCGGGGTGCGGGCCTACGTCACCGGCCCCGCGGCGATAGTCGCCGATCTCAGCGACAGCGGGAACCGGACGGTCCTGTTGGTCACCGGTCTGAGCCTCGCGGTGATCCTGACGATGCTGCTGTTCTTCTTCCGGTCGATTTTCACGGCCGTCATCCTGCTGCTACTGGTGGGCGTCCAACTGCAGGTGGCCCGCGGTGTGATCGCATTACTGGGCGACCACGGGTTTCTCGGCCTGTCCACCTACGCGGTCAACCTTCTGGTGACCCTCGGCATCGCGGCGGGAACCGACTACGGCATCTTCTACGTCGGGCGTTACCAGGAGGCCCGGCAGGCCGGGGAAGATCGGGAATCGGCCTTCTACACCACCTACCGCAGCGTGGCCAAGGTGGTGCTCGCCTCGGGTTTGACCATCGCCGGGGCGTTGTTCTGCCTCAGCTTCACTCGCCTGCCGTACTTCCGGACCCTCGGTGTCCCTTGTGCGCTCGGCATGGTAGTTGCGGTTTGCGTTGCGCTGACCCTCATTCCGGCAGTCCTCGCCGCGGGCAGCCGCATCGGGTTGTTCGAACCGAAACGCAGCATCATCGTCCGTCGGTGGCGGCGGCTGGGCACCGCGATCGTGCGTTGGCCCGCGCCCATCCTGGTGGCGACCTTCGCGGTGTCGCTCATCGGGCTGCTGGCCCTGCCCGCCTACCAGCCCGGCTACAACGATCAGAAGTACCTGCCCAAAGACATTCCGGCCAACCAGGGCTATGACGCCGCCGCGCGACATTTCCCGCAATCACTCATGATGTCGCCCGATGTTCTGCTGATCGAGGCCGACCACGATATGCGCAATTCCGCCGATTTCCTGATCTTGAACAAGCTCGCCAAGGGGATCCTGGCGGTTCCCGGTGTCTCCCGGGTGCAGGCGGTGACCCGGCCCGAGGGAATCCCCCTCAAGCACACCACCATTCCGTTCATCATCAGCTCGTCGAACTCCGGTCAGCTCCAGCTGTTGCCGTTCCAGAAAGCCCGAATGGATGATCTGGTCACGCAAGCCGACGAGATCACCAAGACGATCGGCGTGATGCAACGCATGTACGGCCTCATGCAGGAACTCGCGGCGACGACCAACTCCATGGTCGGCAAGACCCACGAGCTCGAGGACGTCACGAACGAGCTGCGGGATCACATGGCGGATTTCGACGACTTCTTCAGACCGGTCCGCAACTATCTCTACTGGGAGCCGCACTGCTTCGACATTCCCATCTGCTGGTCGATCAAATCCCTTTTCGAGGCGCTGGACGGGGTCGACAAGGTCACCGTGACGATGCACGAGCTGATCGGCAACCTGGACCAGCTCAATGCGCTCATGCCGCAGATGATGGCGCAGATCCCGGCGATGATCGCCACCATGCAGAGCACCCAGACCGTGCTGCTGGGGATGCACACCACCATGTCGGGGATCTTCTCGCAGATGGAGGAGATGACCGACAACGCCTCCGCCATGGGCCGGGCCTTCGACACCGCCCAGAACGACGATTCGTTCTACCTGCCGCCAGAGGTTTTCAAGAATGCGGACTTCAGGCGCGTCATGGACGTATTCCTGTCCCCGGACGGGAAGTCGGCGCGCATGCTGATCTCGCAACGCGGCGATCCCGCGACGCCGGAGGGTATCGCGCGGGTCGGCCCGATAAAGACCGCGGCCGAGGAGGCGCTCAAGGGGACTCCGCTGGAAAGCGCCAAGATCTACCTGACCGGCACCGCGGCGATGGCCAAGGACCAGGTCGACGGGTCGACCTACGATCTGTTGATCGCCGGAATCGCGGCGTTGTGCCTGATCTTCGTCATCATGCTGGTGATGATCCGGAGTCTGGTCGCCGCGCTGGTCATCGTGGGTACGGTGGCGCTGTCGTTGGGCGCGGCGTTCGGGCTTTCGGTGTTGATCTGGCAGCACATTCTCGGCATCCAGTTGAACTGGCTCGTCCTCGCCATTTCTCTGATCATTCTCCTGGCGGTGGGGTCCGACTACAACCTGCTGCTGGTGTCGCGGATGAAGGAGGAGATCGGCGCGGGCATCAACACCGGCATCATCCGGGCGATGGGCGGCAGC
>NZ_JBSFPX010000116.1:0-22833 GCF_053588415.1 Mycobacterium sp. NPDC003449 | reverse complement strand
TACCACACAGTCCCACCCACCCCTCGGCCCCCCCCCCCCGCTCTCCGCTGGGGGCCAATGTCCCGGGGCGGGGGGGCCCGCCACCGCTTCTGCGCAACGTTCTCGACGAGCTGGTGTTACCCGCGCCCGCCGCACACCGGCCAGGCACCGATGCCCTGGCTCGCCAGCACGTTCTCGGCGACCCGGATCTGCTCCGAGCGCGACGCGTTGTGCGGCGAACCGCTGCCACCGTTGGCCCGCCAGGTGCTCATGGTGAACTGCAGGCCGCCGTAGTAGCCGTTGCCGGTGTTGGTCGACCAGTTGCCACCCGACTCGCAGGCCGCAACCCGATCCCAGTTGACACTGTCCGCATTGGCGGTGCCGGTCGCCAGCGCCATCGGAGCCACCGCGAGGGCACCGGTGATGGCCGCCAGGCCGAGCGTCTTGCGGATGTTCTTCACTTCGTTCCTTTCGCCACGCGCGCGCCATCGACACCCGGTTTCGCGGGTGTTGGTTTCTGCCGGACGACAGCCGGGCAGGAGGGGTTGGTTCGCGCCGTCTCGGTCAGGCGCGAAAGCGGGGGCCAGACTGCCCTGCCGGGGTATCAGTCCCGGCCTCCGCGGGGCGCAATCACCGCCGCGGCCCCGCTCACACACAGGTTCGTGGTTTTGAAATTATTTGCTCCGTTGGGAGTCGTTAGAGAACGTACAAAGGTCACGGGCAGAAGTCATGCCGGTGTCGAGACGATCGCGGGAAGATCACGGCTAGATAACGACACGATGAGAGATTCGTTTATGCAGGTCAACTCTTGCTTTTAAACGCCAGGAAGTCCGGCTAATCAAAATTTCAAACGTGATATAGATCACGGGGTTTTTGTGAGTTGGACCACCGCAAACGCGCCGGCCGGCGGCCGATCGCCGGACATGCGGCCACCAAGCACCGCCCAAACCCGCAGGTCAATGCCATCGGCGGGTGTTAACGTAGCGGTCACAGGCGAATTCGTTCGCTGCCGAGCCGGGCCTCACCTGCCGCCGGACTCTCGATGAATAGCATTGCAGATCAACGCCTTTCGCCTATCGCCCACATCGGCCCCCTGCCGTCGACGGGCCGGTAAGATCGCCCAGGCAACTCCAAAGTCCGGACAGCACAATATATTTCGGTCTCAACCGGACCGATGGCAGTCCTCAGGAAACACGAACATCCGAAGGTCAGACGGTCACATCTCGGCAAAGAGCATGGTCAGTGCCGTGCCAATGCCCCGAATTGCGCCCGACGTCCAGGCACCGGGCAATTAATCAGCACCGCACTGACCAGCCTGCTCTTCGAGATATCAACGTACCCAAGCAATCTCGGAGACCGGACACCGACAATCACCGGAATGGGCACGATACCCACGCACCGAAGCGGAAATTATTTGATGACGAAACTATCGCCATATAATATCGGAACGATAAATTCGGCGGAATTAGGCGACAAATTCGAAATTTGCTGGCACGTCCGACCCGAAATTCTGACGTCAGGACAGGTCCTCGGCCGAGTTGACATTGGTCAACGCCCGCTGCGGCTCCATCACGATCCGCTGCGTATCGACGGACTCGGCGAGCGCCCGCATACTTCGCTCCCCGGCGGCCACCAGTGCCGAGATCCGCTGGGTCAGATCGGTGCGGTAGATGCCCGCCAGATAGTGGTCGCGGCCGTCCCACGGCAGCACGATGTCGGCGCGCAGCCGTTGCGCGGGCCCGACCAGGGCGTCGATCAGCCCACCGGACAGGTAGGGCATGTCGACCGCGCAGACGAAGGCCAGCTCACATCCGGACTCGGCGGCCGCCCGCAAGCCCCGGCCGGTGGCCACCAGCGGTCCGACACCACGAACTTCGTCGCGCAGCACGTCTGCGGTCAACTCGGGTAGCGGCTGGCCGGGTGCGGCGATGACGAACACCGGGGCGCAGCGCCCGGCGACGGCCGACACCACCCGCTGCACCATCGTCGAGCCCTCGAACGGCAGGGTCGCCTTGTCCCGCCCCATCCGGCGCGACGCACCGCCGGCCAGCACCACGGCGGCGAGCGGATCGGCACCCGGCGGGTTCAGTCCCGGTTGGTGCGAGTTGTGAGTGTTACTAGTCGACGGTCCAGGTGTCTTTGCCACGCAGCAAGGATTGCAGAGCGGCGGTGTCATGGGGCTTGGATTGGACGGCCGTGTCGACCTGGTTGCGGGCCGCGTCGTCGTAGGTGGGCCGGCTGACCTGGCGGAAGATGCCCATCACCATGTGGTCGAGATTCTGTTCCGACAGCCGCGACAACGCGAACGCATATGCGGGATCGTCGAGTTCGGCGTTGTGCACGACGATCTCGTCGGCCGCGACGTCGGCGGTCTTGGCCACCTCGAGGCCGTAGCCCGACTTCACCACGCAGTACTCGCCGTCGGCGCCGAAGGTGATCGGCTCACCGTGCGCCACGGTGATCAGCCGCTCCTCGGCGCCCTCCTTGCGCAGGGCGTCGAAGGAACCGTCGTTGAAGATCGGGCAGTCCTGCATGATCTCGACCAGCGCGGCACCACGGTGCGCGGCGGCGCCCCGTAACACCTCGGACAGCCCCTTGCGATCGGAATCCAATGCCCGGCCGACGAACGTGGCCTCGGCGCCCAGCGCCAGCGAGACCGGGTTGAACGGGTAGTCCAGCGACCCCATCGGCGTCGACTTGGTGATCTTGCCGACCTCCGAGGTCGGCGAGTACTGCCCCTTGGTCAGCCCGTAGATCCGGTTGTTGAACAGCAGGATCGTGATGTTCATGTTCCGGCGCAGCGCGTGGATCAGATGGTTGCCGCCGATCGACAGCGCGTCGCCGTCGCCGGTCACCACCCAGACCGACAGGTCCGGCCGGGCCAGCGCCAGACCGGTCGCGATGGTCGGGGCACGGCCGTGGATCGAGTGGAAACCGTAGGTCTCCAGGTAATAGGGGAACCGGCTGGAACATCCGATACCGCTGATGAACGCGATGTTCTCGCGCCGCAGGCCCAGCTCGGGCAGGAAGTTGCGGATGGTGTTGAGGATGACGTAGTCACCGCATCCCGGGCACCACCGGACCTCCTGGTCGCTGGTGAAGTCCTTCCCCTTCTGCGGCTGGTCGGTGGTGGGCACCAGGGCGGTCTTGCTCAGGCCGCCATCGGTCAGTCCCAGTTCCGTGCCGATAAGGTCAGTCATGCGTCTGCTCCCACAGTCTCGACAGTGGCCGCCGCCAGCCGGGCGAACTTGGCCTTGTCGCTTTCCTTTTCACCCAGCGTGCCGTCCAGGGCGGCATCGATGATGCCTTCGACCTCGTCGGCCAGGAAGGCCATGCCCTCGACCTTGGTCACCGACTGGACATCGACCAGGTATCTGCCGCGCAGCAGCAGCGCGAGCTGCCCCAGGTTCATCTCGGGCACAACGACCTTGGGGTAGCGCCGCAGCACCTCGCCGAGGTTGGCCGGGAAGGGGTTCAGGTTCCGCAGATGAGCCTGCGCCACCTTGACACCCTTGCGCCGGGCCCGCCGGCAGGCCTCGCCGATCGGCCCGTAGCTGCTGCCCCAGCCGAGCATCAGCAACTCGGCGTCGCCACTGGGATCGTCGACCTCAAGATCGGGCACGCTGATGCCGGCGATCTTCTCGTGGCGCAACCGCACCATCAGGTCGTGGTTCTTGGGCTCGTAGGAGATGTTGCCCGAGCCGTTGGCCGCCTCCAGCCCGCCGATGCGATGCTCCAGGCCGGGGGTTCCCGGCACCGCGAACTGCCGCGCCAGCGTCTCGGGATCCCGCGCGTAGGGCTGGAACGGTTCGCCTTCCTTGGCGAACGTGTGCTCGATCGGCGGGTAGCTGCCGAGGTCGGGAATCTGCCACGGCTCCGAGCCGTTGGCCACCGCACCGTCGGACAGGATGATGACCGGGGTGTGATAGTTGATCGCGATCCGCGCGGCCTCCACGGCGACGTCGAAGCAGTCCGACGGTGAGCGCGGCGCCAGCACCGCGACCGGCGATTCGCCGTTGCGGCCGAACAGCGCCTGCAGCAGATCGGCCTGCTCGGTCTTGGTCGGCAGGCCCGTGGACGGGCCACCGCGCTGCACATCGATGACGATCAGCGGCAGTTCGGTCATCACCGCGAGCCCGATGGCCTCGGATTTGAGCGATACGCCGGGGCCCGACGTGCTGGTCACGCCGAGGGCACCGCCGTAGGAGGCACCGATCGCGGCGCCGATGCCGGCGATCTCGTCCTCGGCCTGGAAGGTCAGGACATTGAAGTTCTTGTGCTTGGACAGCTCATGCAGGATGTCGGAGGCCGGGGTGATCGGGTACGTGCCCAGCACCACCTGGACCTCGGCGAGATGCCCTGCGGTGACGATGCCGTAGGCCAGCGCGGTGTTACCCGAGATCTGCCGGTACTCACCGGATTTGAGCTTGGCCGGGGACACCTCGTAGGTGGTGGCGAACGCCTCGGTGGTCTCGCCGTAGTTCCAGCCCGCCTTGAGCGCCAGCACGTTGGCCTCGGCGATATCGGGCTTACGGGAGAACTTCTCCCTGATGAAGCTCTCGCTGTGCTCGAGTTCGCGTCCGTACATCCAGGACAGCAGCCCCAGGGCGAACATGTTCTTGGCGCGCTGACCGTCCTTCTTGGTGGCGCCGATCGCCTCGACCGCACCGAGGGTCAGGGTGGTCATCGCGACGGACTGCACGACGTAATCCGAGAGTTCGTCGGTGTCCAGCGGATTGGCCTGGTAGCCGACCTTGGCCAGGTTGCGCTTGGTGAACTCATCGGAGTTGGCGATGATCAGACCACCGCGCGGCAGGTCGGAGACGTTGGCCTTGAGCGCGGCCGGGTTCATCGCGACGAGGACGTCGGGACGGTCACCGGCGGTCAGGATGTCGTAGTCGGCGATCTGGATCTGGAAGGACGACACCCCCGGCAGCGTGCCCTGGGGTGCGCGGATCTCGGCGGGGTAATTCGGCTGGGTGGCGAGGTCGTTGCCGAAGAGTGCGGCCTCGGAGGTGAAGCGGTCGCCGGTCAGCTGCATGCCGTCGCCGGAGTCACCCGCGAACCGGATGACGACCTTCTCCAGCTTCTGCCGCGGTGCGACACTGTTGCCGTTGCCGTTGTCACCCACGGCTCCCGCCTTTCACGCGTCATTCGGTCACGTCGCACCGATTCGCCGTATTCGACCGCCCGCTGCGACGGCCCTGGTGGGGCGCGTAGCGCCGCCGGTTCGACGTACACCAAATTTTGATGTCACTGCCAGTACCGATTATTGCATTGTTCTTAGGCTCCGATTCACCCCGTCGGGGGTTGACACGCGGACGACTCTGCGCGGAAGGTGCTGCTCACTGCCGTGAAGCCGGCCGCGATGCGACAGGACTGTGGTTTTCATCACGTTTAGGAGAATGACATTCTCTAAGGAAAATCTACCCGCGGGTAGCCCACCTCCAGACCGGGTTGACACCTGTCAACCCAAGCCTTCGACCTGCGATTACACCCGATCGGCTGCGGCGTGCACGCGTTTGTCCAACTCGCGTGCCACCAGCGCGCTGGCCAGCTCCGCGGCGCGGCCCGGCGCGTCGCCGGCGGCCCGGTGCGCGACGTAGCAGGCGGTGAACATGTCCCCCGCGCCCGTGGTCTGCACGCCGAGCACCGGCCAGGCCGCCGGAACCCGCATGACGGTGCCGTCCATATAGATGTCGCAGCCCTCGGAGCCGTAGGTGACCAGGATCTCGGGGACACCGAGCCGTCGGGCGGTCGACGCGTCGAAGCTGCCGCCGGCGACGATGACGGCCTCGTCCTCGGCGAGTTTGAGGATGTCCAGGTGGGTCAGCAGGTCCGGCGGGAAATGACGGTCCTCGACCAGCGGGCCCAGCCGGTCGGCGCGCACCAGGCCCTGCCCGTCGTAGGCGATGCGGTGCCCACGCGCGGCCAGCGCGGCGAGCGCGTCGGCCGGGAAATCGGTGCGCAGCAGCGGCGCCAGGTGAACCCAGGTCGTCACCGGATCCGCGGCCTCGATATCGGCCGCGGTCCACACCGGGCCGAGCGCCTGCACCCCCATGTGGCGGTGGTCGGTGTCGTCGTAGTCGAGGCTGAACGAGCTGGTCGCGGCCGACGGCAGGATCTGCACGAGGTCACCGAACCGGTCCAGCAACGGGTCGAACAGCGTGTGGTCGCGTTCGGCACCCATCGCGACGATCCGGCCGGTCCCGCCCGCGGCCCGCAAGGCCACCCCGGCGAACGATGCGCAGCCGCCCGGGCTCGGCGGGGCGCCGTCGATGATGTCGATCGCCAGATTGCCCAGCACGGTCACGCCGGGGACAAGGTCTGGCCGCATCAGTCGATTCTCCCCG
This sequence comes from Mycobacterium sp. NPDC003449, assembly GCF_053588415.1. NCBI lineage: Bacteria > Bacillati > Actinomycetota > Actinomycetes > Mycobacteriales > Mycobacteriaceae > Mycobacterium > Mycobacterium sp. NPDC003449. Next base: position 16,501 of record NZ_JBSFPX010000116.1, on the reverse strand, counting down.
ATCGTGTCTGTTCGCGGCCGACGCGCCCGCGTGGCCGTGCCGCGAAATGGTAGCGGCAAACGCTGGGAACCGAGCATCGGACGGTCACGCCGGAACGTTGTACGGGGTGACGACCTGGATCGGGGCCGGCCGGACCGGCTCGGCCGGCAGCGCCCCGTGTTGCTGCAGCAGCAGCCGCATCGCCAGCCGGGCGTCGGCCCGCAGATCGTTGTGCAGCACCACCGAGATCCTGCCCTCCCGCAGCAGCCGCCGGTTGTCGGCGTCGAGGTCGTGGGCGATGAAAACGTTGCACGTGCGTCCCATTTTCTCGAAGGCCTCCACCGTGGCGGTGTTGCCGCCGCCCGGCGAATAGACCGCCCGTACCGACGGGTGGCGCCGCAGCGCTTCGAGCACCAGCCCTTCGTTGGTGGCGTCGATGCCGTCACTGTCGGTCACCTCGACCACGGTGCGCCCGGAGTTCCTCAGCCCGGCCCGGAAGCCGACCTCGCGCTCCCCTTCACCGCGGAACACCGTGCGGCTCAGGGTGATCAGGACGTCGGACGGGGTGGTGCCGAGCCACTGCCCGAGCAGGTAGGCCGCGGTCGCACCGGCCCCGTGGTTGTCGATGCCGACGTAGGCGCAGCGCGCGCTGGCCGGGATGTCGGTGGTGTAGGTGACCACCGGAATTCCGGCGGCGACGAGGCGGTCCAGCGCCTCGGCCACCTCGGGTTCGTCGGCCGCCTTGAGCACCACGCCGTGGCTGCTGCGGATACCGGCCAGGGTGTCGACCATCCGGGCCGCCGAACCCGATTCCCACAGGTGGAACCGGGCCCGCAGGACGGCCGGTGCGAAGGCCGGCAACTCGGCCTCCACCGCGGCCCGAAACGCATCGGAGAACCGCCGCGGCGTCTGCATCACCACGTCGATCAGGTAGCGCCTGCCGTTGAGCCGCAGCTGCGCCTGTTGTTTGTCGAGGTCCGCGATCGCCTGACGGACCTCGGCCCTGGTGTTCTCGCGCACTCCCGGGCGGTCGTTGAGGACGCGGTCGACGGTGGCCTCGCTCAAACCGCACTGCTGCGCGATCTCGCGGACCTTGTAGCGGTGCGCCAATCTGGGTCCCCCACTTTCCCGGCGAGCAGACGCGGGGGTACCCCATTTCGGCCCCGACCGGGTACGCAAGCGTCTGCTCGCGGAATCTGCTGATGGTTTTTTGATGGATTTATGCCGTTGATTGTGGCACACCACACAGCAAGACTGGCAGCCATGACTTCAGCTGCGGCACGCCTCGCCGGCCGGGCCTGGATCGAGGACGACGACTGCTCACTCGACGACTTCCGGTTACACGTCTCCCGGACCACCGACGCATCCGACTACCCGCTCGCCACCGAGATCCGGCAGAACGTGCCGGTGTACTCCGCGTCGGCGGTCGCGGGCGCCGACCGCCGCGCCCTGCAGTCGGAGTTGATCGCCGCGCTGGGCGACGGACCGGGCGTGGTGGTGTTCGCCGAGGCCTTCGGCGCCGATGTGGTCGACCGGGCCGGCGCGGCGTTCACCGCGCTGATCGAGGCGCAACACGCCGACGGCGCCGCAGCGGGCGATCACTTCGGCAAGGCGGGCGCCAACGACCGCATCTGGAACGCCGCCCAGAAGCTCGCGGTGCATTCCCCCGACGTCTACGCCGAGTACTACGCCAACGACACGCTGGCCCTGATCTGCCAGGCCTGGCTCGGGCCGCGCTACCAGCTGACGTCACAGGTCAACGTCGTCAATCCCGGTGGCGCTGCGCAGGTTCCGCACCGCGACTACCATCTCGGCTTTGTCACACCCGATCAGCTGGCCGGCTACCCGGCCCATCTGCACAGGCTCTCGCCCGCGCTGACCCTGCAGGGGGCGGTCGCCCACTGCGATATGCCGCAGCTCAGCGGGCCGACCATGCTGCTGACGTATTCGCAGACCTTCGAGCCCGGATACATCGCGTTCTACCGTCCGGAGTTCATCGAATACTTTGCCGCGCACCAGGTTCAGATCCCGCTGCGCAAAGGTGACGCGGTGTTCTTCAACCCGGCGCTCTACCACGGAGCGGGCACCAACACCTCACCCGGCATCCGGCGGATGGCCAACCTGCTGCAGATCTCGTCGCCGTTCGGCCGGGCGATGGAATCGCTCGACCGCACCGCCATGGTCCGCGCGGTGTATCCGGCGCTGCTGGCCATGAAGGCCGCCGGGCGCGGCGAGCGGGACCTGGCCAATGTGGTCAACGCCACCGCCGAGGGATACGCCTTCCCGACCAACCTCGACCTCGACCAGCCCATCGGCAGCCTGGCACCGCTCAGCCAGGTCGACGTGGTGCTGGCCGCGCTCGCCGACGGGCTCCCACCCGCCGAACTCGACACCATCCTCGCTCAGCAGAACGAACGGAGAATCCCATGACCACCCTCGGCGTCATCGGACTGGGCCGCATCGGCGCCTTCCACGTCGAAACCCTGTCCGGACTGGACGGCATCGATGGGCTGATCGTCGCCGATGAGCGGCCCGATGTGGTCGCCGCGGTCGCCGCCGAACACGGTGCCAAACCGGCCGATTCGGTCGAGGAGCTGCTGGACTCCGGAATCGACGGCGTCGTGGTGGCCGCGGCCACCCCCGCCCACGCCGAGCTGACCCTGGCCGCCGTGCACCGGGGGCTGCCGACGTTCTGCGAGAAACCGATCGCCGCAGGCGCCGCCGAAAGTGCCTGTGTCGCCGAAGCGATCGCGCGATCGGGAGTGCCGGTGCAGGTCGGCTACCAGCGCCGGTTCGATACCGCGTTCGCCGAGGCCAAGCGCGCGGTCGATTCGGGCTCGCTCGGGCACCTGCACACCGTCCGCAGCACCACGATGGATCCCGCTCCCCCGCCGATGGATTACATCAAGGGCTCCGGTGGGATCTTCCGCGACTGCGCGGTCCACGATTTCGACGTGCTGCGCTGGATCACCGGTCAGAACGCCGTCGAGGTGTACGCCACCGGAACCGTGCAGGGCGACCCGCGGTTCGCCGAGTACGGCGACGTCGACACCGCGGCGGTGATGGTGACATTCGACGGGGGTGCCATCGGCATCGTCTCGGCCGCCCGCTACAACGCCCGCGGATACGACTGCCGGCTGGAGGTGCACGGGTTCAACGACTCGGTGGCCGCCGGCTGGGATCAGGGCGTTCCACTACGGAACACGCATCCGCACAACACCTTTCCCTCCGGGCCGTATCACCACTTCTTCATGGACCGGTTCACCGACGCGTTCCGCGCCGAGCTGTCCGGGTTCGTCTCGGTGGTCGGTGGCGCCGAGATCCCCGGCGCCACCGTCGCCGATGCCGTCGAGGTGGCCTGGCTGGCCGAGGCCGCCACGGAGTCGCTGCGTCGCGGCGCGCCGGTGCGGATCGGGGAGGTACGAAACGCATGAGCGACGCGGGAATCAAAATCGCCGGGGCGCCGATCTCGTGGGGCGTGTGCGAGGTGCCGGGCTGGGGTTATCAGCTACACCGCGACCGCGTCCTCTCCGAGATGCGCGACGCCGGACTGACCGCCACCGAACTCGGGCCCGACGGGTTCCTGCCGAGCGACACCGCCGAGCTGACCGAGCTGCTCGATGCACATCACCTTTCCTGCGTCGGCGGGTTCGTCCCGGTCGTCCTGCACGACGCCGCCCACGACCCGGCCGGCGATCTGGCCGGCCCGCTGGCCTCGTTGCGTGCGGCCGGCGCGGGTGTGGTGGTGCTGGCCGCGGCCACCGGCGCCGACGGCTACGACGCCCGGCCCGAACTCGACGACGACCAGTGGGCCACTCTGCTGGCCAACCTCGACCGGCTGTCGGATATCGCGGCGGGCTCGGGACTGCTCGCGGTGCTGCACCCGCACGTCGGCACCATGGTGGAAACCCGCGCCGACGTGGACCGGGTGCTGGCCGGCTCGTCGATCCCGCTGTGCCTGGACACCGGGCACCTGCTGATCGGCGGCACCGACCCGCTGGAGTTGGCCAAGGCGGTGCCCGAGCGCATCGCGCACACCCATCTCAAGGATGTCGACGCCGCCCTGGCCGGCCAGGTTCAGGCCGGCGAGATCAGCTACACCGACGCGGTGCGGGCCGGCATCTACACGCCACTGGGCACCGGTGACATCGACGTGGCGGCCATCGTTTCGGTATTGCGGGACAACGGTTTCGACGGTTGGTTCGTGATGGAGCAAGACACCATTCTGACCGCAGAGCCCACCGATGAAGGCCCGCTGCGCGATGTGCTGGCCAGCGTGGCCTACCTCAAGGCCGCGACCGCATGAGCGAGTTGGGTATCGGGATACTCGGAGCCTCCCGGATCGCCGAGAAGGCCATCGTCGGCCCGGCCCGCGAGCTCGGTCACCGCCTGGTGGCGGTGGCCGCCCGGGACCGCGGCCGTGCCGAGGTCTTCGCCGAGAAGTACGGCGTCGAGAAAGTGCTCGGTTCCTATGCCGAGCTCATCGAGGACCCCGAGGTCGACGTCGTCTACAACCCGCTGGCCAATGCCCTGCATGCGCCGTGGAATCTGGCTGCCATCGCCGCGGGCAAGCCGGTGCTCAGCGAGAAACCGTTCGCCCGCAACAGGTCCGAGGCCGCGACAGTGGCCCAGGCCGCCGAATTGGCCGGAGTGCCGATCCTGGAAGGATTTCATTACTTCTTCCACCCGGTGACCCGGCGCGCATTCGCCCTGGCCTCCGGTGGCGAGCTGGGCCGCATCACCCGGGTCGAGGTGCGGATGGCGATGCCCGCGCCCGATGACGACGATCCCCGCTGGTCGCTGGAGCTGGCCGGCGGCGCCCTGATGGACCTCGGCTGCTACGGACTGCATGTCATGCGCTCGCTGGGCCGCCTCGATGTCGCCGGACTGGGCGGTGAGCCGTCGGTGACGGCGGCCCGGTTCGAGGAACGCACCGCGGGCGTGGACGCGTGGTGCGATGTCGAGCTGGGCTTCCCCGGCGGTGGCACCGGCCTGAGTGCCAACTCGATGGTGGCCGAGGAGCGTTCGTTCACCATCCACATCGCCGGCGACGACGGCGAATTGCTGGTGCACGATTTCATCCGCCCCAATGACGACGATCGGCTCACGGTCCGGACGGCGGCCGGTGAGCGGGTGGAGCGGTTGGGCACCCGGGCCAGCTACACATACCAGTTGGAGGCGTTCGCCGAGCACGTGAAGGACGGTACGCCGCTGCCGTTCGGCGCGGCGGATGCGGTGGCCAACATGTCCTATGTCGACGCCGCCTACCGGGCGGCCGGGCTGGAGCCGCGATGACGGTCCCTGAGGGCGTGGCAGGGACATTCGACCTCGCGGTCTGCGCCGAGATGGTGTTCACCGATCTCGATATCGTGCAGCGGGTCCGGCGGATTTCGGATCTGGGCTTCGCGGTGGAGATCTGGAGCTTTCACGACAAGGACCTCGATGCGCTCGCCGCCACGGGTGCGCGCTTCTCCTCCATGACGGGATACCTGCACGGCGATCTCTACGATCCCGAGGGGGCCCGCGAGGTCGTGCGGACAGCCAGGCGGGCGATCGAAGCTGCTGCGGGCCTGGGCGTTCCACGTCTCGTCGTACATCCGGGAGAACTGGTCGACGGGCAGGCCGCCCGGCCGCGGTACCGGGCCACCGGCGAGATGTGGCTGTCGGCGCAGCGTGGGCTGGCGGCGCTCGGCAAATTGGGCGCCGAGGCCGGCGTCACGTTCTGCCTGGAGAACCTCAACACCGTCGTCGATCATCCCGGAGTGCCGCTGGCCCGCGCCAAGGACACGCTCGCACTCATCGAGGCCGTGGCACACCCCAATGTCAAGATGATGCTCGACCTGTATCACGCTCAGATCGGCGAGGGCAATCTCGTCGAGTTGGTCCGCCGGGCCGGATCGGCGATCGGTGAGATCCAGGTCGCCGATGTGCCGGGCCGCTGCGAACCGGGGACCGGAGAGATCCACTATCCGGCGGTGGCAAAGGCGCTGCGGGACAGCGGCTATACCGGCACCGTCGGTATGGAGGCCTACGCCGCGGGCGACAGCGTCGTTGCGCTGGACGCCTTCCGCGCCGCGTTCACCCTCACTTAGCTCCGCGAGCGTGCGTGTCTGTTGCCCGCCACACCGCAAATCCACCTGCAAACGCGCACGCTCGTCAGCGCCGAATGCCCCCGGCCGGCAGTGGCGGGTCTTCGAGATCTAACAGGAAATCCTCTGGCAGTTGCTCGCCGGGCCACGCGCACCTGCGCGTCGCAATCGGCTGGATGCGCGACAACTTCGCCGAACCGACGGGGCCCTGAGGCGCGGCGAGCGTGCGCAAAATGCTGACTTTTCACGGCATGTCGGGCAGCAGACGCGCACGCTCGCGGTGCATGGTGAACTAACGGCGCAGCTCGTGGGAGAGCGCCTCGAGTTCATTGCCGCCGGCCATCTCCTGGGTGAGGACCTCCAGCGTGATCTCGTCGTAGCTGCAGTCCAGTTTCTGCCTGCCCCGGTTGAGCAGCACGAAATGATCGCCGACCATATGCGCGTGGTGCGGATTGTGGGTGATGAAGACGACGCCGAACCCCTGCTCCCTGGCCGCGGTGATGTAGCGCAGCACCATGCCTGACTGTTTGACCCCGAGCGCCGCGGTGGGCTCGTCGAGGATCAATACCCTGGCGCCGAAGAAGATCGCCCGCGCGATCGCCACACATTGGCGCTGTCCGCCGGACAGGGTTCCGATGGGGGCGTCCACATCGGGCAGGTCGATGCCCATTTTCTGCAGCTCGGAAATCGTGGTCGCCCGCATCGCGGAGATGTCGAGCGACTTCAGCAGGCCCTTCTTGCGCAGCTCATTGCCGAGAAAGAAGTTGCGCCACACCGGCATCAGGGACACCACGGCCAGGTCCTGGTAGACCGTGGCGATACCCGCCTTCAGCGAATCCTTGGGCGATTCGAAGACCGTCGGCTTACCGTCGATGAGCAGCTCGCCCTCGGTCGGCTTGTGCAGGCCGGCGATGATCTTGATCAAGGTCGACTTGCCCGCACCGTTGTCCCCCAGCACACCGGTCACCTCACCCGCCCCCACCCGCAGGTTGATGTCCTTGAGCGCGATGATGTTTCCGTAGCTCTTCCCGACATTCTTGAGCTCGACCAGCGCCCCGTCGCCGCCCGACGGGGTCTCGGCGATCGGAGCTTCCGCAGTTGTGCTCATCCACTTACCTTTTCGCTGCGTAGTTGCGGACGACGTTGTTCGCGATCACCGCGAACAACAGCATCGCGCCGAGGAAGAACTTGAACCAGTCCGGGTTCCAGCCGGCGTAGACGATGCCCTGGTTGGTCATGCCGAAGATGAACGCGCCGATCAGGGTGCCGATGGCGGTGCCGTAGCCACCCGTCAGCAGGCACCCGCCGATCACCGCGGCGATGATGTAGAAGAATTCGTTGCCGATCCCCTGCCCGGACTGCACCGTGTTGAACGAGAACAGCAGGTGCATTCCGACGAACCAGGCGCAGAACCCGACCAGCATGAACAGGCCGATCTTCACCTTGGTCACCGGAACGCCGACCGCACGGGCGCTGTCCTGATTGCCGCCGACGGCGAAGATCCAGTTTCCGACCCGGGTTTTGAACAACACATACGTCGCGATCGCGGTGAACAGGACCCACCACAACACCGTGACCCGGACCGAAACCCCGAAGACGGTGAACGAGGACGCGAAAACCAGCCTGCCGGAATCGAACCCCTGCATATCCGACACGCTCGGGGTGGCGACCTGGCCGGACAGCAGTTTGGTGACCGCCAGATTGATGCCGGTGAGCATGAAGAACGTACTGAGCGTGATGAGGAACGACGGGATCTTGGTCCTCATCACCAGATAGCCGTTGAAGAAGCCGACCGCCAGTGCGATCACCAGCGCCAGCACCGCACCGACCCACAGGTTGAGGTGCAGGTTGTAGGAGAGCATCGAGGCGGCCAGGGACGCCGTGGTCACCGCGACGCCCGAGGACAGGTCGAACTCACCGCCGATCATCAGTACCCCGACCCCGACGGCCATGATGCCGATCGTCGAACTCGCGTACAGCACCGTCGCCAGCGCTTCCGGGGTCCGGAACGGCGGGGCCACGACGAGGAACAGCACGAAGATGCCGATCGCACCGATCGCCGCGCCCATCTCCGGACGGATCAGCAAGCGCTGCAGCCGGTTCTGCTCACGCACCCGCTCGTCCCGGACCACCGTGTGGGTTCCGAGATCGAGATCTGCCTGGGTACTCATCGCTATCGTGTCCCGTTCCTGGCGTATTCGGCCACGGCCTCGATGTTCGTCTTGTCGATGAACGACGGCCCGGTGAGGGTGGCCTGGTTACCGCCGATCACGTTGCCGTTGGTCAGGTACAGCCACAGCGAGTCGACGGCCAGGTAGCCCTGCAGGTAAGGCTGCTGATCGACGGCCCACTGCACGTCACCGTTGTTGATCGCGTCGACCAGTGCCGCATTGGTGTCGAAGGTCGCCACCTTGGCCTTGCTGCCGGCGTTACGCACCGACTGCACGGCCGTCAGCGCGAACGGCGCACCCAGGGTCAGGACCGTGTCAACGCTCGGATCCTGTTGCAGCTTTGCGGTAATCGTCGACTCCACCGACGGCATGTCCTTGCCGTTGACGTTGAGCACCTCGACGGCGGGGAAGGTGTTCTTGACGCCGGCGCAGCGGGCCTCAAGGTCGACGTGGCCCTGCTCCTGGATCACACAGATGACCTTCTTGGCTCCCTCGGCGGCCAGCCGTTTACCGGTTTCCTGACCGGCGATGTACCCGTCCTGGCCGAAGTACTCCTTGACCCCCATCGCCTGCCAGGCGTCCAGCCCCGCATTGAACGCGACGACCGGAATCCCCTTGGCCGTGGCGTTTTCGATGGACGGCTTCATCGCGTCGGGTTTGGCCAGGGTCACGGCGATGCCCTTGACGCCACTGTCGACCGCGGTCTGCACGAGGTTGGCCTGATTGGGGGCCTCGGGGTCGTTGGAGTAGCGCAGTTCGAGGTTGTCCTTCTTGGCGGCGGTCTCGGCGCCCTTACGGACCAGATCCCAGAACGAGTCGCCGGGCACCTCGTGGGTGATCATCGCGATCGTCATCCGCGGGGTGTCGACGCTGCCCCCTCCCGCATCGCCGCCGCTGCTGTCGGGTCGACCGCCGGTGCTGGAGCACGCGCCGGTGCCCAACACGAGCACGCCGGCACCAGCCACCGCGACGAGCCGACTGAACCTCATTGTTTCTCCTTGTCATCGACCTCGCCGCGGTGCCTGCCCGCCCGGTCTACGGAGACAGTGACACGGCCTCACCGCTGATGTAATACCGATCACATCCGAAAGTCAAGACTTTGTTCGGACATTAGGACCGCCTATCAAATTCTATCCGCGACGTCGCGAAACACCCGGAAGAATGCCATTCTTCCTACGAACTACTCTGCCGCAGAGCATATTTGACACCATCACCGGTCGACGAGGGTGGTGTCGAAGTAATACCGCGACGCCCGGTAGGCGTGGCTTCCGTACTCGACGATGCGCCCGGAATCGTCGAAGGCCGTGCGCTCCATCACCAACAGCGGGGCCTTCGGTTTCTCATCGAGCAGCTTGGCCTCGTCGCGGTCGGCCGCCTTGGCACCGATCCGCTGGCGCGCCAGCCGAATGTGCACACCCCGCGACCGCAGCGACTGGTAGAGCCCGGCCCGTTCCAGTTCATCGCGATCCGGCGCGATCCCGACCGGCAGGTAGTTGGTCATCAGCGCCAACGGCTGACCACCGGAGGTGCGCAACCGTCGCATGGTGGCCACCTGACCACCCACCTCCAGGTTGAGCCGTTCGGCGATCTCCTCGGCGGCGGGCCCCACGGTGTATTCGAGCACCCTGGTGGTGGGCTCCTGGCCGGCCCGCACCAGATCGTCGTACAGACTCGTCAGCTCGACGGGGCGGTGCACGGGGGTCTGGACCACCTGGGTGCCGACCCCACGCTTGCGCACCAGCAAGCCCTTCTCGACGAGTTCCTGAATGGCACGCCGGGTGGTCGGGCGCGACAGGTTAAGCCGGCCCGCCAACGCCAGCTCGTTCTCGAACCGGTCGCCGGGCTTGAGTTGTCCTTCCAGGATGGCCTTTTCGAAAACCTGGGCGACCTGGAAGTAGAGCGGTACCGGGCTCGAACGGTCGAGTTCGACAGACAGCGTCGTGGTCACTTCCGCTCCGATCCTCGTGCGTCCCGCGCCCGATCCGGGCGGCGTGGCCTCTCAGCGTACCGGCAAATGACTGGAAGTAAGAATGTCCGAACAAAGTCTTGACAGCGCACGGCGACGGGGAGCACAGTCGAGATCGAGAGCAGGAGGACTCCGCTCGATCTCAGGCCTATTCGCATATGCACGCCGCACCAGGGAGTCGACCGTGACCGATACCGCCCACCAGCCATTCGATGCAATCGCCATCGGACGCTGCGGTGTGGACGTGTACCCGCTACAGATCGGGGTGGGACTAGAGGACGTCGAATCCTTCGGAAAGTTCCTGGGCGGCAGCGCCGCCAACGTCGCGGTCGCCGCGGCCCGGTTGGGTAACCGCAGCGCGCTCATCTCCGCGGTCGGCGACGACCCGTTCGGCCGGTACGTCCGCACCGAACTCGCCGGCCTCGGCGTCGACAACCGGTTCGTCGGCACCCACGCCGAGTACCCGACACCGGTGACCTTCTGCGAGATCTTCCCGCCCGACGACTTCCCGCTCTACTTCTACCGCAAGCCCTCCGCCCCGGACCTGCAGATCCGCCGGGACGAGATCGATCTGGCCGCGGTGCGCGACGCCAGGCTGTGCTGGTCGACGGTGACCGGGCTCTCCGAGGAACCCAGCCGCAGCGCACATTTCGCAGCCTGGGAGGCCCGCTCACGGGCGCCGCTGACCGTGCTGGACCTTGATTACCGGCCGATGTTCTGGGCGACGCCCGCCGCGGCCACCGAGCAGGTTCGGCGGGCACTGCAGTACGTCACCGTCGCGGTCGGCAACCGCGAGGAGTGCGAAATCGCGGTCGGTGAGACCAACCCGCACAAGGCCGCCGACGCACTCCTGGACCTCGGCGTCACGCTGGCGATCGTCAAACAGGGCCCGCGCGGTGTGCTGGGCAAGACCAGGCACACCGCGGTGACCGTGCCGCCCAACGAGGTCGACGTGGTCAACGGGCTCGGAGCCGGGGATGCCTTCGGCGGCAGCCTGATCCATGGCCTGCTGCACGAATGGCCGCTGGAGAAGACCCTGCGCTACGCCAACGCCGCCGGTGCGATCGTGGCCTCACGTCTCGAATGCTCCACCGCGATGCCGACCGCGGCGGAGGTGGCCGGCCTCGCCGAGCGGACCGCGGACGAGGCCGTGAATGTCTGAATCGGCCGTCTGCACGAGCTACCCGGAGATCACCGAACTGCGGGCCGCCGAGCCCGCCGCGGTCGCCGCGGCGTGGCGGAAACGCATTACCCGCCCGACGGTACGCGGCGACGGCAGGCTGATGATCCTCGCCGCCGACCATCCGGCCCGCGGCGCGCTCTCGGTCGGGTCGCGGCCGACCGCGATGAACAGCCGGATCGACCTGTTGGACCGGTTGCGCACCGCGCTGGCCGACCCGGGCGTGGACGGGGTGCTGGCCACCGCCGACATCCTCGACGACCTCGTGTTGCTCGGCGCGCTGGAGGACAAGGTGGTGTTCTCCTCGTTCAACCGCGGCGGCCTGGCCGGATCGAGCTTCGAATTGGACGACCGGATGACCGGGGCCACCGCGGCGTCGACCGCGGCCGCCCGGATGAACGGCGGAAAGATGCTGTGCCGCATCGACCTCGACGATCCGGCCACGGTGTCCACGATGGCGGCCTGCGCGCGGGCGGTCGACGAACTCGCGGCGCTCGGCCTGATCGCCCTGCTGGAGCCGTTCCTGTCCACCCGGGCCGACGGCAGGGTCCGCAACGATCTGAGCCCCGACGCGGTGATCAAGTCCGTACACATCAGCCAGGGTCTCGGATCGACATCGGCCTACACCTGGATGAAGCTGCCCGTGGTCCCCGACATGGACCGGGTGATGGAGTCGACGACCATGCCGACACTGCTCCTCGGCGGCGACCCGCCCGATCCCGGACAGGCATTCGCGAGCTGGGAGAAGGCGCTGGCGTTGCCTTCGGTGCGCGGCCTGATCGTCGGCCGCACCCTGCTCTATCCGGCCGATGACGATGTACGCTCCGCCGTCGCCACCGCCGTGAAGATGGTGCGGTGACCATGGAACCGAAACTCTACGTCCCGGCCGGGAGCGCGCCGGCGCCCTACACGGTGGAGATCACCCCGGAATCGGCAGGCTGGGCCGAATCCTCGCTGCGGGTCGTCGATCTCGACCGGGCCGGCCCGATCTCGCTGACCACCGGGGACACCGAGGCGATGATCCTGCCGCTGGCCGGGGGTGGCACCGTCGAATGCGACGGGGAGGTCTTCGAGCTGGCCCCGCGCGCGTCGGTATTCGCCGGTCCCGCCGACATGGTCTACCTCGGCATCCATCAGGCCTACACACTGGCCGGTCACGGCCGCGTCGCGATCTGCGGCGCCAGGGCAACGCGGTCGTTCCCGAACCGTCGGGTGGCGGCGGCCGACGTGCCGGTCGAACTGCGCGGTGCGGGCAACTGCAGCAGGCAGGTACACAACTTCGGCACCGCGACGACCTTCGAAGCCGATTCGCTGATCGCCTGCGAGGTGATCACCCCCGGCGGGAACTGGTCGAGTTATCCCGCGCACAAACACGATGAGAACACCGAGGTGGAATCCCAGCTCGAGGAGATCTACTACTTCGAGATCGACGACAGCCCGGTCGGCACACCGGGATTCGGCTACCACCGGGTGTACGGCACCCCACAGCGCCCCATCGAGGTGCTCGAAGAGGTCCGCACCGGCGATGTGGTGCTGGTCCCCCACGGCTATCACGGGCCCTCGATCGCCGCGCCGGGTCACCACATGTACTACCTCAACGTCATGGCCGGCTCGGGTCCGGACCGGGCCTGGCTGATCTGCGACGACCCCAACCACACCTGGCTGCGCGACAGCTGGGAACACCAGGAGATCGATCGCCGGCTGCCGTTCGGCACCGGCCCTCGCGAAGGAGCCTGAACCGTGGTGTCCACCGCACCCAAAGCCGCCGGCAAGACCGCCGATTCCGAGCGAACCGTACGACTCACGGTGGCCCAGGCCATCGTTCGTTTCCTGGCCAACCAGTACGTCGAGCGCGACGACGAGCGCACCAAGTTCTTCGCCGGATGCCTCGGAATCTTCGGCCACGGCAACGTCGCCGGCCTCGGGCAGGCGCTGCTGCAGGACGAGCTGCAGGCACTCGACGCCGGGCACCCGCCCGGCCTGAAGTATGTGCTGGGCCGCAACGAGCAGGCCATGGTGCACACCGCGGTCGCCTATGCCCGTCAGAAGGACCGTCTGCAGGCCTGGGCGGTGACCGCCAGCGTCGGGCCGGGCTCCACCAACATGCTGACCGGCGCCGCGCTGGCGACGATCAACCGGCTGCCGGTGCTGCTGCTGCCGGCGGACACCTTCGCCACCAGGGTCAGCGCCCCGGTGCTGCAGGAGCTGGAGCTGCCGTCCTCGGGGGACGTCACGGTCAACGACGCGTTCAAACCGCTGTCGCGCTACTTCGACCGGGTCTGGCGGCCCGAGCAGCTGCCCGCCGCGCTGCTCGGCGCCATGCGGGTGCTGACCGATCCCGTCGAGACCGGGACCGCGACGATCGCCATCCCGCAGGACGTCCAGGCCGAGGCCCACGACTGGCCCGAATCCCTGTTCGCCGAACGGACCTGGCATATTGCCCGGCCGCCCGCCGAGACCGCGGTGATCGCCAGGGCCGCCGAGGTGATCCGGTCCGCCGCCCGGCCGTTGATCGTGGCCGGCGGCGGGGTCATCTACTCCGGCGCCTGCACCGCCCTCGCGGCGTTCTGTGAGCAGACCGGCATCCCGGTCGCCGAGACCCAGGCCGGCAAGGGGTCGCTGCGCTACGACCATCCGCAGGCGGTCGGCGCGGTCGGTTCGACCGGCACCACGGCCGCCAACGCGCTGGCCGCCGAAGCCGACGTCGTCATCGGGATCGGCACCCGCTACAGCGATTTCACCTCGGCGTCCCGCACCGCGTTCAACCACCCGGACGTGCGGTTCGTCAATGTCAATGTGGCGTCACTGGATTCGGTCAAGCAGGGCGGCATCAGCGTCGTCGCCGATGCCCGCGAGGCCGTCGAGGCACTGGCGGCCGCCCTGGCCGACCACCGGGTCGCCGAGGACTACCACGGCCGGGTGCGCGAGCTCGCCGCGGAATGGGACGCCACCGTCGGCGCGGCCTACGCCACCGAGCAGGGCGCGCCGCTCAACCAGAACCAGGTGATCGGCCTGGTGAACACGCTGTCGGACCCGAAGGACATCGTGGTGTGCGCCGCGGGCTCGATGCCCGGCGATCTGCACAAGCTCTGGCGTACCCGCGACCGCAAGGGCTACCACGTCGAATACGGGTACTCGTGTATGGGTTACGAGATCGCCGGCGGCATCGGGGTGCGGATGGCCGCACCCGACCGCGATGTCTTCGTGATGATCGGCGACGGCTCATATCTGATGATGGCCACCGAGATCGTCACCGCGGTCCAGGAGGGCGTCAAGATCATCCCGGTCCTGGTGCAGAATCACGGATTCGCCTCCATCGGTGGGCTTTCGGAGTCGGTCGGCTCCCAACGCTTCGGCACCGCATACCGGTACCGCGGTGCCGACGGCCGCCTCGACGGCGACCCGCTGCCGGTGGATCTGGCCGCCAACGCCGCCAGCTTTGGCGCCGACGTCATCAAGGTGAGCACCGCCGCGGAGTTCGCCGATGCCGTCAAAGCCGCCAAGGCCGGCGACCGCGTCACCGTCATCCACGTGGAGACCGATCCGCTGGTGTCCGCCCCGGACAGCAACTCGTGGTGGGACGTCCCGGTCAGCGCGGTGTCCACCTTGGAATCCACCCAGGCCGCTTACCAACGTTATCTGGACTGGAAGAAAGTCCAACGCCCCCTTGTCAATCCGTCCGACCGCTAGCCAGGAGGACCATGTCAGACCTGCGTGTCGCCGTGCTCGGTGTCGGCATCATGGGCGCCGACCATGTTGAGCGGGTGACGTCCCGCATCTCCGGAGCCCGGGTGACCGTGGTCAACGATTTCCTGCCCGATCGGGCCGAACAGGTCGCCGCGGGTGTCCCGGGCTGTCGGGTGGTGGGCGATCCCCTGGCGGCGATCGCCGATCCCGACGTCGACGCCGTCGTGCTCGCCACCCCCGGGCCCACCCACGACAAGCAACTGCTGGCCTGCCTCGAGCACCGCAAGCCGGTGCTGTGCGAGAAGCCGCTGACCACCGACGTGGCGACCTCGCTCCAGGTGGTGCGCGCGGAGGCCGAGCTGGGCGAGCGGCTGATCCAGGTCGGTTTCATGCGCCGCTTCGACCCCGAGTATGTGCAGTTGAAGGCGCTGCTGGAGGCCGGCGAGTTCGGCCGGGCGCTGCTGCTGCACTGTGTGCACCGCAACCCGACGGTGCCGCCCAGCTTCGACAGCTCGATGATCGTCAAGGACTCCCTGGCCCACGAGGTCGATGTGACCAGGTTCCTGTTCGACGAGGAGATCACCTCGATTCAGATCATCAAGCCGTCGGTCAATCCCGGTGCCCCCGAGGGGATTCAGGACCCTCAGATCGCCGTCATGACCACCGGCACGGGCAGGCATGTCGACGTCGAGCTGTTCGTCACCACCGGGGTGGCCTACGAGGTCCGCACCGAATTGGTCGGCGAGAAGGGTTCGGCGTTCATCGGACTCGACATCGGCCTGATCCGCAAAGGCGCACCGGGGGTCTGGGGCGGGCAGATCACCCCCGGCTTCCGGGAGCGGTTCGGGCGCGCCTATGACATCGAGCTCCAGCGTTGGGTGCACGCGGTCCAGCAGGGTGTGACCACCGGGGACTACACGGACGGGCCCACCGCGTGGGACGGTTACGCGGCCGCGGCGGTATGCGCGGCGGGAGTCGAATCGCTGCGAACCGGTCTGCCGGTCGAGGTGGACATGGTGGCCCGCGACTCCATTCCGGGCGGGTGATGCACTTGTTGCGTACAGCGCTCAGCTTGTCGGTGGTCGCTTGTATGTTCGATTCATGCGGGCAGGTGCGGTCGAAGCGGTGGCGGTGTTGCGGGCTGCCTTCGACGCGTTCGCGGCCTGTGATGTCGAGGCGTTGTCCCGGGCCGAGTTGGTGGCGGTGCTCGATGAGTACGAGGAACTGACATGCCAGCTGCCGTCCCTGTCGCATCGGATGCTGGCGCGGTTGCAGGCTGAGGCGACGCCGCGGGAGATGCGCGCCAAGTCGTGGAACGAGGTGCTGCGCATCCGCTGGCGGCTCTCCACTGCGCAAGCGTCCCGCCGCTTAGGGGAGGCCGCCGAGCTGGGGCCGCGCCGCGCGTTGACCGGGGAGTCGTTGGCGCCGT
>NZ_JBSFPX010000115.1:0-22877 GCF_053588415.1 Mycobacterium sp. NPDC003449 | reverse complement strand
AGGGAATCGGCCTGCACCGGCACCACGATGATCGCGTCGACACCCTGGTTGATCAGCGAGTCGACCTGGGTGGCCTGGGTGGACACGTCGAGATTCGCCGAGTTCCAGACCAACTCGATGTTGTTGTCCTTGGCGTAGGCCTCCATGCCCTCCTTCCCGGCGGTGATGAACGAGCTCATGTCATACACCGATACGCCGATCCGAGTGGTATCGCCGTTGGCGTTGGGGTCACCCGCACCGCACGCCGTCACGCCGAGGCCGAAGACCGCGGCCGAGGCGATGGCGAACATCGTTGTTCGGAGTCTCATATGCCCTGCTCTCTCTTTGGTGGTGATGGTGATGGACCGGCGTCAGGTTCGGCGTCGGGACGACCACACGTCGACGGCGACGGCGGCCACGATCAGCACGCCCTTGATGACGTCCTGCCAGTAGGCCGGCACCACGAGGATGTCCAACCCGTTGTTGAGCGTCTGAATCATCAGCAGGCCCAACGCTGTCCCCCAGATGGTGCCGCGTCCCCCCATCAGGCTGGCGCCACCGATCACCACCGCGGCGATGGCATCGAGTTCGTACCCCTGTCCCAGGTTGGGCGGACCCGAGATGACTCGCGAGGCCAGCATCACCCCCGACAACCCGGCCAGCAGGCCGGAGAAGGCGTACACGCTGAACAGCACGTTGCGTGCGTTGATGCCGGCGATCTCGGCCGCGTTGCGGTTACCTCCGACCGCGTACACCCGCATCCCGTAGGTGGTGCGCTTCATGATGACGGCCAGCGCGATGATCCCGACGATCATCAGCAGCACCGGGATCTGCAGGCCGAGGATCTTGGTGTTGGCGATCGACCCGAACTCCGCGGGCAGCCCGTTGATCGGGGCGCCGCCGCCGATCACATAGGCCATACCGGATCCCGCGGTCAGCGTGCCCAGTGTCGCGATGAACGGCGGAACGTTGATGCGCGACACCAGGAATCCGTTGATGCAGCCCACCGCCAGGCCCACCAGCATCGCCACCAGCACGGTCATCCAGACCTGACCCGGGTTGGCCTTGGCCGTCGCCGCCCCGGCCATCGCCGACACCGCGATCACACTGCCGACCGACAGATCGATGCCGCCGGTCAGGATGACCAGGGTCTGCCCGAGGGCGATCAGCGCGAACGGGGCCGCCGCGACCAGGATCGTGATCAGGTTGTCCGGGGTGGCGAACCGGGCACTGCGGTAACTGAAATAGGCGATCACCACCAGCATCACGATCACCATGGCGTAGCGGACCGCGATGCCGGCGAACCACTCGCCGGAAAACAACCGCACCGGCTCACCGGTGGTCGGCGAGGCGACGGTGCCAGAGGAATCCGGCACCGCGTCTTCGGGTTTGAGTTCTGTTGTCACGACTGTGCCTCCTGGCTGGTCCGGGCATCTCCTGATTCAGGTTGTGCATCTAAAGCGGTAGCCAACCGGAACACCGACTCCTGAACTTCGGGATGGTCGAGGGCGTCCCGGTCGAGTTCGCCGACCAGGGCCCCACCCCGCATGACGAACGCCCGGTGCGAAAGCCCCACCACCTCGGGCATATCCGAGGAGGCCATCACCACGGCCATCCCCTGGGCGGCGAACTCGGTGATGATGCGGTAGATCTCGCTGCGGGCCCCGACGTCGACGCCGCGGGTCGGCTCGTCGAGCAACAGCACGTTGACATCTCCGGTCAGCCAGCGGGCCAGCACGACCTTCTGCTGGTTGCCGCCCGACAGAGTGCCGACCTCCTGGCCCAGTCCCCTGCTGCGCAGCCGCACCGAGGACATCACATCCGACACCGCCTTGGTCCTGGCCTTGCCCCGCAGCCAGCCGGCCACGCTGAACGAGGACAGCCGGGGCAGGGTGCCGTTGTCGAGCACGCTCATCGACAACACCGCACCGGACAACTTGCGGTCCTCGGGCACCATCGCCATACCGGCGGTGATCGCCGCGGCGGGCTGGTTGCGTTTCACCGTGCCACCGCGCACCAGGATGTCACCGGCGGTGGTGTGCCTGGCCCCGAAGATGGCCTCCAACAACTCGGTTCGGCCCGCCCCGACCAGCCCGGCCAGCCCGACGATCTCGCCCGCCCGCACACTGAACGACACCGGGCCGGACGCCCCCTGCACCTGCAGATCGCGGACCTCCAGCACGGTTCGCTCACCCGGCTCGGGCCGGTCGGGGAACAGCGCATCGAGTTCGCGGCCGATCATCGCGGTGACGATGTCGTCGTCGGAGACCTCGGCGATCGGGCGGTCCAGGATCAGGCCGCCGTCGCGGAGCACCACCACCCGGTCGGCGATGGCCCGGATCTCGGCCATCTTGTGGGTGGTGTACACCATCGCCACGCCGCGGTCGCGCAGCTGCCGGACGATCTTGTACAGGCCTTCCACCTCGCGTTCGGAGATGGCCGAGGTGGGTTCGTCGAGCATCACGACCTGGGCGCCGGTACGGGCGGCCTTGACGATCTCGACGATCTGGCGCAACCCGACCGGCAGGCTGCCCATCCGGGCCGTCGGGGAGATCGCCACATCGAAGACCGCGAGGGTGTCGCGGGCCTCGGCGATCATCGCGCGCCGGTTCAGGAACGGTCCGCGTTTGAGTTCGCGGCCCACGAACAGATTCTCGTAGACCGTCATATCCTCGATCGAGGCCAGTTCCTGCGGCACGATGGCCACCCCGTGCTTGACCGCATCGCGGGTGTTGCCCGCGGCGAGGTGGTTGCCCTGCACCGCCACGGTGCCGTTGTCGGGGCTGTACTGGCCCGACACGATTTTCATCAGGGTGGACTTGCCCGCCCCGTTCTCCCCGGCCAGCGCGGTCACGGTGCCCGGCCGCAGCTGCAGCGTGATGCCCTTGAGCACCGGCACCCCGCCGAAACTCTTGTCGATGTCGGTGCATTCCAGAAGTGCCTGGCTCATTCGGGGCTCCCCACCGTCACCAGAACCTTGACGTTCTCGGCGTCCGCCGATGCGGCGAACGCCGCCCGGGACTCCTCCAGCCCGAATTCGGCGGTCACGATCTCCTCGACCGGTACCGCGCCGGAGGCCAGCAGGTCGACCGCGGCCAGGAAGTCCTCACGGACGTACATCAGGTTGCCGATCAGGGACAGCTCGCGGTCCTGGATCAGTCCGAGCGGAACCGGGGTGGCGCCCTCGGCGACGCCGACGATCATCACCGCGCCGCCCTTGTCGACCAGGTCGACCGCCTGCGCCACCGAACTCTCCTGCGACACACAGTCGATCACCACGGCAGCGGGGCCACCGAGCAGCCCCAGTGCGGTCTCGACCGCGTCGGGAGCCGCCGGGTCGAAGGTGCCGAGCGCACCGAGGCGACGCGCCCTTGCCCGTTTCGATTCCAGCAGGTCGGCGACCACCACGCGGGCCCCGGCGTGCCGGGCGGCCAGCAGGGCGAACAGGCCGATCGGGCCAGCACCGATCACCACGACCGGCCGGTCGGTGAGATCACCGACGACGTCGGCGGCCCGGCGCACGGTGTGCACCGGGGTGGCCAGCGGCTCGATCAGGATCGCGTGCCGATCGTCGAGGTCGTCGGCGAGTCCCACCACCCGATCGGCGGCGATGACGAACGAATCCGCCAGTGCCCCAGCGGTTTGGCAGCCGAAGACCAGCAGGTCCCGGCAGATGTTGTACCGGCCGGCCCGACACTGGGTGCACCGTCCGCAGGCCAGGTTGGGCTCGATGGTCACCCGCCTGCCGAGCCACTGCGCGTCGACGCCCTCGCCTAGGGCGTCCACCACGCCGACGGCCTCGTGCCCCGGCCGGTACGGCAGATCGATGAACGGGTGCCTGCCGTGCGCGGCGTGCAGATCGGAGCCGCAGATCCCGACCACGGTGGTGCGGACCCGCACCTCGCCGGGTGCGGGCTCGAGCTGCGGCACCGTCTCGATGTCGATGGCGTCGAGTGAGCCGACCACGACCCTCCGGTTGACCGCTTCCGGGCCTACCATGCGGTGTACCCTCCGTCGGCCACCAGCACCGAGCCGGTGATGAAGGAGGCCGCATCGCCGGCCAGGAACACCACGCTGGGGGCGATCTCCTCGGGCAGCGCGTAGCGCTGCTGCGGGGTGTCGTCGATCCAGTGCCGCTTGAACTCCGGCCGGTCGACCGGCGCCATCTCGGTCTTGACATAGCCCGGCGCCACCGCGTTGACCCGAATGCCCAGCGGCGCCCATTCGGCGGCAAGGGATTTCGTCAGGTGATGGACGGCGGCCTTCGACGCGTTGTAGGCGGGCTGCATCTGCGGGCGGTTCACGATCAGGCCCGACATCGAACCGATGTTGATCACCGAACCGCTGCCGCGCTCGCGCATGTGCGCCCCGACCGCCAGCGAACACGCCCACAGCGCTTTGACGTTGAGGTCGAAGACGTCGTCGAACTGCTGCTCGGTGACGTCCCAGGACTCGGCGTGATAGCAGGTCCCCGCGTTGTTGACCAGGATGTCGATCTGCCCCAGCGCGGCGACGGCCTCGGCGGTCATCCGCGCGACATCGTCGGCCTTGGTGATATCGACGGCGATGGGATGCAGCTCGTGGCCCGCGGACCGGGCCTCGGCCACGACCTTCTCGTTGCGGTCGGCATTGCGCCCGGCGATCGCGACGCGGGCGCCCGCCTCGGCAAGCCCGAATGCGAAGGCGCGGCCGAGGCCCTGGTTGCCGCCGGTCACCAGGGCGGTGCGGCCGGTCAGATCGAACGGGTTCATGACGGGTTCACAATCGACTTGAGGCTGGCGGGGTCGGTGTCACTGTCGAGGGCGTCGGCGACGTGTTCGAGGTCGTAGCGACCGGTCACCATGGCGTCCAGGTCGACGGCCTTGGAGGTGACGAGATGGATTGCCGCCGGCCAGGTATCGGTGTAGCGGAAGACACCGGTGACGGTGATCTCCCAGTTCTGGATGTAGCCGACGGGCAGCGCCACCTCGTCGGCGCCCATACCGACCAGCACCACCCTGCCCGCCGGGCCGACCGCCTTGATACCGCTGACCACGGCCGGGGCAGCGCCGCTGGCGTCGACGAACGCGTCGACCTTCGGGTCCAGCGCGGCGACATCGTCTTCGGTGGGGTCGAGCACCTCGGTGGCACCGAACTTCAGTGCCCGTTCGCGCCGCGACGGCACCAGGTCGGAGACCACGATGCGGGCGGCGCCGAAGGCCCGTGCCGCCTGCGCGCAGATCACCCCGATCGGCCCGGCGCCGGCGATCAGGATCGACGATCCCGGCACGATGCCGGCCTTGCGCATCGTGGTCACCGCCACCGACAGCGGCTCGAGCAGCGCTGCGGCGTCGTCGGACATGGAATCCGGTACCGGATGGGCCATATCGTCGTCGATCGTGACGTAGCGGCAGAATGCCCCGTCGATCGGCGGGGTGGCGTAGAACTTCATCTCGGGGCACAGGTTGTAGCGGCCCGCCCGGCACTGCGCGCACCGGCGGCAGGCGTGCTGCGGCTCCACCGCGACACGCTGGCCGACCCGGCCCGGGTCCGCCCCGGCACCGACCGCGGCGATGCGCCCGGACAGCTCGTGGCCGAGCACCATCGGGTCCTCAACGATGAAATCACCGATCCGGCCGTGCCGGTAGTAGTGCACATCCGAACCGCACACCCCGACCGCGGCGACCTCGACGAGCACCTCGTGGGGTCCCGGGGCCGGCACCGGCCGGTCCTCGATGACCAGGGTGCCCACCCCGGTCATCACGCTGGCGCGCATGGTGGGCGGTGCACCGGCGGTGACGGCATTCATGTCGGTTTCCTTTCGTTCGTGCCTGCGTCGGCGAGCAGTGCCCTTCCGACCACCATGGCGTGGACGCCGGCCGCGATACAGTGCGGCGCAATGTCTTCGGTGATTCCGCCGTCGACGATCACCGGTGTCCAGACCGCGCACGACGCGGCGACGTCGAGGCGTTCGGCCCGGTAGCGCTCGCTGCTGCCCGGCTCGATCAGCATCACCAGCGCGCCATCGGGGACGGCGGGCCACGGGGGCGCCTGCCCGTCGCGCCACTCCGGCCATTCCTGCCAGACCGCGATCCAGGCGTCGGCGCCCGCGGCCCGGATCATTTCGGCCCGCCGGTCGCCGAACGCGTCCCAAGGCAGGTAGACGCGCGCCGGGCGCACCGCCAGCACCTCGGCCAGCGTGTGGTCGACGAAGTCCGCCGATCCGATCAGGTGCACCTCAAGGCGTGACCGGTCGATCCGGCCTGCGATATCGCGCAATTCGGCCAGGCTGACCCCGGCGGGCAGGCCCTCCCCGGCGGCCATCACGTCCACATGCACCCCGAGCCCGTTGTCGGCGAGCGCACCGGCCAGCTCCGGTCGTGTCCCCGCGGGTGCCGCGTACACCGATCCGGCCAGCTGGCCCGGATACCCGCGGTGCCAGGACGCGATCACGACACGTCCCGGGCATCGAGCAGGGGCGAGGCGGCGAGCTCGGCCCACCGGCGCCGGAGCCCGGCCAGGTCCCGTCGCGTCCGACGCGGTGCGACGCTGCGGCACACCCCCGGCTGCCACCGCTTGGCCAGCTCGGTCAGGCCCGTGACGTCCATCCGGCCGGCCACCGCGGCCGCCTGGACGCAGGCTCCCCGCGCGGTCGCCTCGTCGGCGTCGAGCACCGACACCTCCTCGTCGATCTGGTCGGCCAGCAGCTGCAGCGTCGCGGCCGAGCGGGCTCCCCCACCGACCACCACCGCGGCACCGTCGAGCCCAACCCCGCTCGACCGCAGGATGTCTCGCGCGTTCACCAGGGACAGCAGTGGTCCTTCGACGAGGGCCCTGGCCAGTTCCTCGCGGGTGGTGCGCGACGTGAGGTCGGCGAACATCCCCCGGGCGTCCGGGCGGTCGGGTTTGCGTTCGCCGTCCAGGAACGGCACCAGCACCGGGCCCTGCGCGTCGCCCGCGGCGAGCGCGAGTTCGGCCAGGCCGGCCAGATCGGTGCCGAGCCACCGGGCGGCCACCTCGCCGACCCTTGCGGCGTTGAGCGTGCTCACCAGCGGCAGGTAGCCGCCGGTCAGGTCGGCGACCCCGTCGACCATCCCGGTCGGGTCGAAAACCGGTGTGCGCGAGGATGTCGCGACCACACCCGAGGTGCCGATGCCGATGTACTGGTCGCCGTCGTGCAGGCCGAGCCCGAGGTATGCGGCATGCTGATCGCCGCCGCCTGCGGCCACCGCGATCCCGGCGGGCAACCCGAGGGCGGCCGCGGCCTCGCCGCGCAACTCCCCCGCGAGTTCGCAGGGGCCGAGCACGGTCGGCAGCATCGACGCCCAGTCCCGCGGGCCGCCGGCCAGCTCGAGGTAGTCCTCGATCCACTCGCCGGTCACGGTGTCGAAATACCCGGTGCCCGAGGCGTCGGACCGGTCGGTAACCCGGGCCCCGGTGAGCCAGTACGTCAGGTAGTCATGGGGCAGAAGCACCGATGCCGACCGGTCCAGAACGGCGGGCTCGTGTTCGGCCGTCCAGGCCAGTTTGGCGATGGTGAACGCCGCGGTCGGCAAGGAGCCGACCCGGCCGATCCAGTCCCCGGCGCCGATCCGCGCCACCAGCCCGGCGAGGTTGGGCGCGCCCGTGGTGTCATTCCAGAGTTTGGCCGCCCGCAACGGATTTCCGTCGGCGTCGAGCAGCACCAGCCCGTGACATTGCGCGGCGACCGAGATCGCCCGGATCCTTGGCGGCTGCGCGCAACCGTCGAGTGCGGCGCGGGTCGCGGCGACCATCGCCGTCACCCAGGCGCTCGGGTGCTGCTCGCTGCTCGGGCCGAACGCCTCAGGGTGCCCGGCCGAACCGGTGCCGAGCAGGCGGCCGGTGGTCAGCTCACGGATCTCGGCCTTGCACGACTGCGTGGACGAATCCACGCCGAGGACAGCCGATTCCGTCATCGCCGTACCACCGGATCGTCGTCGGCGGCGGTGCCGCGGGCCCCGACCCCGCCGGCGGGATGGCTGTCCACCACATCGCGCAGGGTGTGGCCGCGCAACGCCATCGTCACCACGGCCAGCGCATCTCCCCACGCCCCCACCGCCAGGGTGCTGGCCATGGCGATCATGTCGCCGGGATCGGCGTCGGCCGGGGTCGGTGGCAGTGCCACGACGGATCCGGCCGCGGCGGCGAACGGCGAGTCGGGGCTCTCGGTGACCGCGACGACCGACACTCCGCGCGCGGCCAGCCGCTCGGCCAGCCGGGTCAGCTCACCGGACTTCCCGGTCTTGGAAAAGGCCAGTACCAAATCGTTTTCGGTGATCGCCCCGATACCGCCGTGCAGTGCGTCCATCGACGGCAGATAGACCGCGGGGGTGCCGCACACCGAAAGCAGGTGAGCCAGCCGCTCGGCCATGATTCCCGAGGTTCCCGACCCCGTGGTGACCACCTTGCCCGCGATCGCCAGCGCGCGGCGGGCGACCGCGATGACGCCCGGCTCGACCCGTCCGGTCAGTGCGGCCACCGCTGCGGACTCACGGGACAACACCGTGGCGGCGAGGTCGGCCAGATCGGCGTCGTCGGTCCGCATATCGCGATCAGTTCTCCACAGTCTCGGGCCGCTCATCTGTAGGACGAGCCACTCATCTGATTGTTTGTGGTGTGGATCATGCAACCCCTATGCTCATATGTCAATGCGACTGCACATATGTGCACAGCCGCGTGGTGACCGGCGGCCGTTGGGGAAGGGAGGCACCGCATGGGCCCGGATGAGCTGTTCCAACGGGCGGTGATCGCGCGCCGCTACTACCTCGAAGGACGTACCCGGGTCCAGATCGCCGAGGAGTTCGGCATCTCGCGGTTCAAGGTGACCCGGATGCTCGACGAGGCCCTCGGATCGGGCATGGTGGAGATCAAGATTCACAATCCCGGCTCGGTCGACGTGGAGTTGTCGACCGCGCTGCAGCGCCGCTACGGGCTCGAGCACGCCTACGCGGTGGTGTGTGGTGCGGACAATTCGGCCGACGACCGCGTCGCGGCGGTGACCAGGGCGATGGCCGAACTGCTGCAGTCGATCCTGCGCGACGGCGACGTGGTCGGCGTGGACTGCGGCCGCACGCTGGCCCGGGTGGCCGACCACCTCACCGCGCTACCCCGCTGCGACGTCGTGCAACTCACCGGGATGGCCGGCGCCATCACCCACAACGGGGCCGACCTGACCCGCCGGATCAGCGAGATCAGCGGCGGCAGATCGTGGCCGCTGTACGCGCCCCTGGTGGTGCCGGATGCCCGCACCGCCGCCAGCCTCGCCGGCAACCAGCAGATCCAGCAGACCTTCGACCGGCACAAGAAAGTCAGCTGCGCGCTGATCTCGGTCGGGGCGTGGCATGAGGGCGCGTCCCAGGTGCACGGCTCGTTGACCGCCGACGAGGTCGCGCGCCTGGACGCCGCCGGGGTCTGCGCCGAATCCTGCGCGCTGCTCCTCGACGCCGACGGTAAGCGGCTGGCGGGGCTCGACGATCGCCGCATGGGCATCGACGAGGCCACCCTGCGGGCGATTCCCACCGTCATCGCGATCTCCACCGGCCCGGAGAAGATCGCCGCCACCCGGGCCCTGCTGCGGTCCGGGATGGTCTCGTCACTGGTTACCGACGTCGATATCGCTGCCGCGGTACTCGACTAGCTCCCACCACGAAAGGTGCATCCCGGATGACCCGAACCGAGCAACCCACAGTCGATCTCGACTTCCGGCTGGACGGCAGGACGGCACTGGTGACCGGAGCGGCCTCCGGGATCGGCGCGTCCATCGCCGCCGCGTACGCCGCCAAGGGCGCCCGCATCGCCGCCGTCGACCTCAACGCCGCGGGCGCCGCCGACGCGGCAAGGGCGCTCGGCCCCGACCACCGCGGATTCCACTGCGACGTGGCCGATCCCGAATCGGTGCCGCGGGCCGTCGAGGAGGTCGTCGAGGCGTTCGGGCGGATCGACATCCTGGTCAACAGCGCGGGGATCGCCCGGCTCGCCGAGGCCGAGGAGATGTCGCTGGCCGACTGGGACAGCACGATCGCGGTCAACCTGCGCGGCACCTTCCTGATGTGCCAGGCGGTGGGCAGGCACATGCTGGAGTCCGGGGGCGGGGCGATCGTCAACATGGCCTCCCAGGCCGCGACGGTCGCGCTGGACCAGCACGTGGCCTACTGCGCGTCCAAGTTCGGCGTGGTCGGGGTGTCGAAGGTGCTCGCCGCCGAATGGGGTGGCCGCGGCGTCCGGGTCAACACCATATCCCCCACCGTCGTGCTCACCGAACTGGGACACAAGGCCTGGGACGGGCCCCGCGGCGATGCGCTCAAAGCGCTGATCCCGACCGGGCGGTTCGCCTATCCCGACGAAATCGCGGCCGCGGCCGTGTTTTTGGCGTCGGATGCGGCGCAGATGATCACCGGCGCCGACCTTCTGATCGACGGCGGATACACCATCAAATAGCCGCTCACACCAGCGCCGCGGTGCCGTCGGGATGCACCCGCACCTTCGCGCCTGCGATGTCCTCGGTCACCGTCACCCGCAGGTCGTCCCCGCCGGTGATGTGGGCCAGCGTCCGCGCATCGTCGGGGGTCCGCACGGCCAGGAAGGCCTTCTCCGGTTCCCCGTCGCGGCCGAACGGCGTCGTCCACGTCTCGACGGTGCCGGTACCCGACCATTCGACCACGGCGGTCCTGGTCGGCTCCCGGTCGACCGCGGGTTGCACATCCTCCCAACGGAATTCGTGTCCGGGCGGCTCGGTTCCGTACACCCCGAAACTGTGTTTGGTGAGATACCCACCGTTGGCCGTGATCAGGCCAAGCCGCCCCGGCGCCTCGGTCAGCCGCTCAGCCATGGTGGCGATCGAATGCGTCACGTAGTTGTTCCATGGACCGCCGGCGAAGGTGAGCCCGCCGGTGACGGTCAGCGGGCGGGCCGGATCATCCAGTGGCAGCCCCAATTCGGCCGCCGCGACCTGCACCGCCGAGGGGAAGCACGAGTAGACGTCGATCAGGTCGACGTCGTCGACGCCGACACCGGCCAGTTCCAGTGCGCGCCGCCCACCGATCCGGATGGCGGGCGACCTGCAGAACTCGTCGCGCTCGCCGATCGCGTAGGTATCGTGCGCGTCGGTGCCCGCATACGGGAAAACCCAACGTTCCCTTGGGATCCCCAGGCGTGTCGCATTGTCGGCGCTGGTCAGGATCAACGCCGCACCCTGGTCGACCATGTTGTTGGAGTTCATCAGTTTGGGGTAGGGCCAGCTGATCATCCGGTTGCCCGCACCGGGACGCCAGATCTGTTCGGCCGACAGCCGGTCGCGGCTCCAGGCGTGCGGGTTGTCGGCGGCCACCGCATTGAACCGCGACCACAGCTCGCCGATCCGGCGCCGGTGCCGATCGGCGGTCTCCCCGGCCGCGACCCGCACCGCCTGTTCGAACATCGGGTACACGTAGGCCGGACGGTCCAGCATGATGCGCAGCTCGGCCTCGCCGGCCAGCGCAACCCCCTCATGCGCCCCCGCGGCCTCGGGCACCGACTCGTCCTGGCGGGTCCAGTCCGGCTTGCGCCCAGCGGCCCGCAGCCGGCTGCGGGTGCGCCAGGTTTCGGCCCCCGCGATGAGCACGACCCCGGCGCGTCCGGCGGCCAGATCCCGGCACGCCCCGTTGACCAGGGTCTGCGGCACATTGCCACCCACGCCGGTGTACCGCGACACCGCGTCGGGTGCGTGGATGCGTTGGGCGAGGAGCCGGCCGGGATCGCGGTAATGCCAGGACAGCAGGTTGACGATCCGGACCGAGTCGACCGCCTCCAGCACCCGGGCATTCGCGGCCGCCCTGGCGGCCGCGGCCATCAGATCGACCGGCTCGATGTCGGGGTCCTCCTGGTGCTGGTTGACCTGGCCGTACCCGATCAGCACCGGCGTCGCGGGATTGAGTGGCATGTGCCGAACCTAACCGAGGATCGCGCGCGCCCGGGAAATTGGGTTGACCGGCGCCCATCGGGGTATCCGATTCGCACCGAGTGTTCACCGACGGCTGCCACAGTGGAGATTCATGAGCGACGCGACCCTATCGCCGGCCCTGACCGATTCCGAGCTCGAACAGATCGACGCCTACTGGCGGGCAGCGAACTACCTGTCGGTCGGGCAGATCTATCTGCTGGACAACCCGCTGCTGACGCAACCGCTCGCACCCGAACACGTCAAACCCCGGCTGCTCGGCCACTGGGGCACCACCCCCGGCCTGAATCTGGTCTACGCCCACCTCAACCGGGTCATCCGCAGGCGCGATGCCAACGTCATCTACATCACCGGCCCCGGGCACGGCGGTCCGGGCCTGGTGGCGAACGCCTACCTCGAAGGCACCTACAGCGAGGTGTACGGCGGGATCGCGGAGGATGTCGAGGGTGTGCGGAAGTTGTTCCGCCAGTTCTCATTTCCGGGTGGGATCCCCAGCCATGTCGCCGCAGAGACGCCCGGCTCGATCCACGAGGGCGGCGAGCTCGGTTACGCCCTGGTGCACGCCTACGGCGCCGCGTTCGACAATCCGGACCTGGTGGTGGCGTGCGTGGTCGGCGACGGCGAGGCCGAAACCGGGCCGCTGGCCACCAGCTGGCACTCCAACAAATTCCTCAACCCGGTGACCGACGGCGCGGTGCTGCCGATCCTGCACCTCAACGGATACAAGATCGCCAATCCCACGGTGCTGGCCCGGATACCCGCCGAGGAACTCGACGCACTGTTCACCGGCTACGGCTACCAGCCGATCACCGTCACCTGCAACGACCCGGCCGACCCGGCGAGCGTGCACCAGCAGCTGGCCACCGCACTCGACGAAGCCTTCGACCAGATCGCGGCGATCCAGCGCGCGGCCCGGCTGGATCGCGAACCGGGCCGGCCGCTGTGGCCGATGATCATCATGCGGACCCCGAAAGGCTGGACCGGGCCCGCGACCGTGGACGGTAAACAGGTCGAGGGCACCTGGCGCTCGCACCAGGTGCCGCTGGCCGAGACCCGCACCAACCCCGAGCACCTGGCCCAGCTCGAACAGTGGCTGCGCAGCTACCGGCCGGCGGAGTTGTTCGACGACACCGGGGTGCTGCGGCGCGAGCTGCGCGACCTCGCCCCCACCGGAACCCGCCGGATGAGCGCCAACCCGCACGCCAACGGCGGGCTGTTGCTGCGCGACCTCGACCTGCCCGACTTCGCCGACTACGCGGTGACCGTCGACAGACCAGGGGGCGAGACCGCCGAGGCCACCAGGGTGCTCGGCACGTTCCTGCGCGACGTCATCTCCCGCAACCCCGACCGGTTCCGGCTGATGGGCCCGGATGAGACGGCGTCCAACCGGCTCGCGGCGGTGTTCGAATCGACCGGCAAGGCCTGGCAGGCCGAGACCGGCCCGGACGACGAGAACCTGGCGCCCGACGGCCGGGTGATGGAGGTGCTCTCCGAACACCTGTGTCAGGGCTGGCTCGAGGGCTACCTGCTGACCGGCAGGCACGGGCTGTTCAACTGCTACGAGGCGTTCGTGCACATCGTCGACTCGATGCTCAACCAGCACGCCAAATGGCTGATCAGCAGTTCTCAGCTGGCCTGGCGCAGGCCCATCGCCTCGCTGAACTACCTGCTGACCTCGCATGTGTGGCGCCAGGACCACAACGGCGCATCGCACCAGGACCCGGGGTTCATCGACCACGTCGCCAACAAACGGCCCGAGGTGGTCCGGGTCTACCTGCCGCCGGATGCCAACACCCTGCTCTCGGTGGCCGACCACTGCCTGCGCAGCCGCCACTACGTCAACGTCGTCGTGGCGGGCAAGCAGCCCGGGCTGACCTATCTGACCATGGACGAGGCGATCGCGCACTGCACCAGGGGACTCGGCATCTGGCCGTGGGCCGGCAACTGCACCGGTGAGCCCGACGTCGTGCTGGCCTGCGCGGGGGACGTCCCGACGCTGGAAACCCTGGCCGCGGCCGATATCCTGCGGCGCAGGCTGCCCGACCTCAAGGTGCGGGTGGTCAACGTCGTCGACATCATGCGGCTGCAGCCCGAATCCGAACACCCGCACGGGCTTTCGGAGAGCGCCTTCCAATCGCTGTTCACCCCGGACAAGCCGATCATCTTCGCCTACCACGGCTACCCGTGGCTGATCCACCGGCTCACCTACCGCCACACCGGCCACGATCAGCTGCATGTACGCGGATTCAAGGAGCGCGGCACCACCACGACACCGTTCGACATGGTGATGCTCAACGACCTGGACCGGTTCCATCTGGTGATGGACGTGATCGACCGGGTCGAGAGCCTCGGCGCCGGCGCGGCCGGCCTGCGGCAGGAGATGGTCGACGCCCGGCTGGCGGCGCGGGCCTACACCCGCGAACACGGCGAGGACGATCCGGCCATCTCACAGTGGACCTGGCAAACGGATTGACCTGGGCGGGCGCCGCGCCCCGGTAGACTGCCCGGGTTATGTCTGACCAGAGCGCCGTGGCCGCGCACCCTCATCCACTGGTGGCCCAGCTCTCGGCGTTGCACCACTTCCGGATCTACGCCGATATCGCGATCGTCGTCGTGGTGCTGGCGATCACCAATCTGGTCGCGCACTTCACCACCCCGTGGGCCAGCATCGCCACGGTCCCTGCGGCCGCGGTCGGCCTGCTCGTCCTGGTCCGGGCCCGCGGCCTGGGCTGGACCGAACTCGGCCTTGGCCGGGAACACTGGAAGTCGGGTGCCGGCTACGCACTGGCCGCCGTCGCGCTGGTGGTCTCGGTGATCGCGGTGGGGGCACTGCTGCCCTGGACCCGGCCGATGTTCATGAACGACAACTACGCGACCGTCTCGGGTGCGCTGATCGCGTCGATGATCATCATTCCGCTGCAGACCGTGATCCCCGAGGAGCTGGCGTTCCGGGGCGTGCTGCACGGCGCACTGAACCGGGCCTGGGGATTTCGCGGCGTGGCCGCGGCAGGCTCCCTGCTGTTCGGCCTGTGGCATATCGCCACCTCACTGGGCCTGACCAGCAGCAACGTCGGATTCACCCGGCTGTTCGGCGGCGGCATCCTCGGCACGATCGCCGGTGTGGTGCTCGCGGTGGCAGCCACCGGGGTCGCCGGATTCGTGTTCACCTGGTTGCGCAGGCGCAGCGGCAGCCTGATCGCCCCGATCGCCCTGCACTGGTCGCTGAACGGGATCGGCGCACTGGCCGCCGCCCTGGTGTGGCACCTGTCGACCTGATCACGACGTCCGCGACGCGCCGATCCGTCTGCGCGCGCGGAACTCCCGGTTTTTCAACTTGTTGCCGCATCCGGACATATCGCACCAGGTGCCGCCGTGGTTGCGGGACCGGTCGTAGAACGCCCACCGGCATTCGTCGTTCGCGCAGGCCTTGAGGCGCGCCCAGGTCCCGTCCCGCTGGGCGTCGCGCAGCACCAGCAGCAATTCGACGAGTCGTTCGGTCACGGTCTCCCCCGCCGCCGACAGCTCGACCCGGCCGTCGGGCCCCAGACCGGCCCGTGCGGTGGCGCCCGCGGCGATCCGCCGCAGCGGGGTCAGGCCCGCGGGATCCGGCGCCGGACCGCCACCGTTGTGAACCAGCATCGCCCGTAGCGCTTCGCGCACGTCGCGCAGGAACGTCAGGTCTTCGCCGGTGGGACCGGTGGCCCCGGCCAGCAGACCGTGGTCGAGCAACCACGGCGCGGCGTCGGCGGGATCGGCCAGCCGGTCCGGGCCGTCGGGCAGTTCGACGGTGTTGAGCAACGCCTGGATCCGGTCCAGCGGCGGTGGAGCGGGTTTCGTTTCGTTGTCGCCGAGCCAGGTCACCATGGCGCCATCTTAACCCTGCGTGACCGTCTAAATATGTTGACCAGTCATGCATGACCAACGTAACGTTTTAGACAGTCACGACTATCGGGTCGTGTACCTGAAAACTACGAGGGAGCAGCCATGTCCGACAACCGAATTTCCCTCACCCCCATGACGTCACCCGCGCCGGCCCCGGCCTTCGCGGACGGCGGGCAGCACCACCCGCGGCCGTCGATCCGGGCCCGGCTGGTGGCCCGGACGCGAGCCGGCCGGCTCGACGCGATGCTGGCCGTCGGTGCACCGACACCGCCCGGTAGCCCGATCGCGGCCCGCGCGGCCCGGCTCACCTCGGCGCGCGAACGCGTGGCGATCGCGCGGGCGCTGCACCGCGCCCTATCCGACGCCACCGATGAGCGGATGCTGCTCAACTCCCGGATTCCACTGCACCGCAAAAACATTGCCAGTGCCGAACCGGTGATGGAGGCGATCATGCTGCGGCTGCATTCCCCTCAACCGGTGACGGCGCGCGGGATGGCACGGCTGAGCCGGGTGCTCAGCGACGGGCTCGGCCCGCTCTACGCGTTCGGGCACGGCGATCTGCCCGGGCGGCTCGGCGCCGCGCTCGCGGCGCTGTGATCCGCCGAGGTCACCTATCGGGCAGCAGCACGGCCGCGCCGGCGATGCGTCCGGCCGCGAGATCGACCAGGGCCCGGTCGGCGTGGGCCATCGGGTACTGCGGTGTGCTCACCCGGACCGGGTGTTCGGCCACGAACGCCAGGAACTCGCGGGCGTCGGCCCGGGTGTTGGCGGTGACCGACCGGATCTCGCGCTCCTGGAACAGATGCCGCTGATAGTTCAGGGCCGGGATGTCGGTGAGATGGATACCGGCGACCGCGAGCACACCGCCCCGGTCCAGGGCCGCCAGTGCGGGCGGGACCAGGTCGCCGACCGGCGCGAACAGGATCGCCGCGTCCAGCGGTTCGGGTGGCGGGTCGGCGCTGCCCTGGGCCGAGGACGCCCCCAGCGCCATGGCCAGCTCACGGGCCCGCTCGCCGCGGGTCATGACGTGCACCCGGGCCCCTTGGGCCAGCGCCACCTGGGCCGTCAGGTGCGCGCTGCCGCCGAAACCGTAGAGACCCAGCCGCCCACCGGGCGGCAGATCGGTCCGCAGCAGCGCCCGGTACCCGATGATGCCCGCGCACAGCAGTGGCGCCAGCTCGGTGTCGGAATATCCGGCGGGCAGCCGGTGTGCGAATGCGGCAGGAACCGTGGCGAATTCGGCGTATCCGCCGTCGGCGTCCCAACCGGTGTAGCGCGATTGCGGGCACAGGTTCTCCCGGCCGCGCACACAGAACCGGCACCGGCCGCAGGTGTGCCGCAGCCAGGCCACCCCGACCCGGTCACCGAGTGCGAACCCGTCTCCGGCGTCCGGACCGACCGCGACCACCTCGCCGACGATCTCGTGGCCAGGGATGACGCGGGGGCGGTGAACCGCCAGATCGCCCTCGGCGACATGCAGATCGGTTCGGCAGACGCCACAGGCCCGAACCGCGACCAGCAATTCGCCGGTGCCCGGTTCGGGCCTGGGGACAGTCAGGTGTTCGAGCGGACCGCCGGCCACCGGACCGGGCCTGGCGACCTGCCAGGCCGCCATCACCGCCGCGGTCACGATCCGCCCTATATCAACCTTTTCGGGTCGCCGCGGTGTACCCAAGGGTCAGCACCACCGCGACGACGATACTGATGATCCAACGGATCCAGTCGATGCCACCGGTATTGGCGTTGCCCTCGCTGGCAATCAGGCCCCACAGCCAATAGCCCACAAGCGCACCGATAACGCCGATGACGACGGTGATGATCCAACCCATGGATTGCTTACCCGGTATGACGAGACGCGCCAAAACCCCGATGATGGCGCCGAAAATGATGGTCCCGATGATGCCTGCCACGTTTACCTCCCAATGTGTGCGCTGAGCTACTGAACCGGTCTACCCATTCAACGTAACGACTAAGCCAGCAAATCGGGAACGAACCGCCGTGGCCGACGCGGAAAAGTTGCCCCGAGTGCCGATTTGCCTGCCGAGCAGACGCGCCGGTACCCGATCGGGCGTGAATTGGGGTACGCGCGCGTCTGCTCGCCAGGAATGGCGAGTGGGGCAAAGGGAGATCGCGTTGTCGCCGAGGCGTGATGTGACTACCCTCGTCACTATCTGGCAACTCGCTGTGGAGGCATGCGGCGCCGCCGGAATTCGGCGCCCACCCGGGTTGGGAGGTGGCCGATGCGCTGTACGGGCGCACCAACCGGTCAGGTTCGCGGGACCACGCCAACGGTTCCGACAGCCGGCTTGAGCCCCCGGCAGCTATCTCACATCAGCATCATCCGCATCACCTGCCACACCCGCCACAGCGCGCCGCCAGCAAACACTTAGTGAGTCTCGGCATGTGGAGGCAACGATGAAGGGACACCTGAGGAACGCGCTCGTCGTATCGGCCGCGGGCGTTCTCGCCGCCGGCGGCCTGGCCCTCGGCACCGCGGCACCGGCGGGCGCCGGATGCCAGGGCGGCTGGACACCGTGGGGCGGCGGCACCACCTGCGACGGCCCCATCGCGCAGGACGGCACCTTCCAACGTTGCGTCACGGCGGGGGCCGCAGGGTTCGGCGGCACCAACTGTTACCTGATGAACGTCGACAACCTGGCCGGCAACATTCCCTACGTCGGCCCATGAGCCGACGCCGCGGTCAGCCGGTCAGGACGGGCGCATCTCCGGCGGCGCATCGGTGACCGGGACCGGCACCCCGACGCCCGGCCGCGGTGGCGGCGCGTTCGGATCGGCAGGCGGCGGTGGCGGCGCGTTCGGATCGGGCGGCGGCGCCTCGGGCGGCGACCACGGACGGATCGAGTTGGCCAGCGCGACGGCCGCGCCCTGGTCGACGGGATTGGCCGCCGAGCCGAGCCAGACGACGAACCAACGCTCGGGTGCGCGTTGGCCCCTCGGGGTTCCGGCCGGGGTCGGCTCACCCACCACGCCGGCCCAGATCTGGCCGTTCGGCTTGTTGGCGTCGGTGAACTTCACCTCGTAATACGAAGCGGTGCCCGGTATTCCGTTGGCGTTGAGCGGCACCGTCTGCTGATTCACCCGGGTACCGGGGAACGGCATGAAGAACTCACCCATATCGGAGGCCAGCCGAACCGCGGCCTTGGAATTGTCGGCCTCGGCCCCGGCGAACAGCTTCAGGTCGAGCCGGCCGAGCAGCACGCTGGTGTCGTTGGGCGGCTCCGGGGTGCCCTCCGGCGGAATCTTGGTCAACAGCGCCTGCCCGTAGGACAGCTGGGTGGCGTCGGAAACCTTCCAGCCCCCTGGCACCAGATAGCTGAACCCGCCCGCGGCGTTGTCCACCCGGCCCGGCTCGGGCGCGGGCGCCGGGGCAGGCGCATTCGGATCGGCGGGCGCACCGGGCGCCGGGGCCGGAGCGCCGGGGGCGGGCGCACCGGGAGCAGGAGCAGGTGCCGGAGCGCCGGGGGCAGGTGCGGGCGCGCCAGGAGCCGCGGCGGGCGCGGGGGCATTCGGCGCGGGTGCGGGAGCATTCGGATCGGCCGGCGCCGGCGCAGGCAGGAAGGTGTTGCCGGGCGGCGGGGGCGGGGGCTCGGGATCCGCGTGCGCCACCGCCGGCAGCGCCATGGCGACCGCAGTCGCACCGGTCATCGCGGCCACCGTCAGCTTCTTCGACAGACCTCTACGTCGATGAGACATCGCGTCCGACTCGTCCATGGGGAAGAAACTACCGTGTTACCGCCGTGACGCAAGTGTGAGTTGCTCTTAGAGTGTTTAGCTGAGTGATTGCTGTCAGCC
This sequence comes from Mycobacterium sp. NPDC003449, assembly GCF_053588415.1. Classification (NCBI taxonomy): domain Bacteria; kingdom Bacillati; phylum Actinomycetota; class Actinomycetes; order Mycobacteriales; family Mycobacteriaceae; genus Mycobacterium; species Mycobacterium sp. NPDC003449. The sequence goes on along the minus strand of NZ_JBSFPX010000115.1, from coordinate 3,268 downwards.
GATTTATACGACGTCGTACCGCATCGGATGAATTGCTGACACGGCGGCACCCCGGGCGCCACGCCCGACCGCCCAACGACGGCCCGAAACACCCTGACACCCGGGATCTGACCATCTAATCGGAGCCCGCGCAGCTGTCGTTACGGCGCCGGATGCACCGCGACCTCCCGGGCCTTCACGCTGAAATACACCCGCTCACCCGGTGCCAATCCCAGTTCGGCCGCCGCCTCGACCGTGATGTCGGCGGCCAGCCCCGGTGCGCCGTCCGGTTGCTCGTCGGCACGGACCCTGATCCCCGGTCCGCGGCTGTCGAGCTCGGCGACGGTGACCTCGACGGTGTTGCGCGGGCTGCCGTGCGGGTCATCGCGGAACACCGACACCGCCGCCGGAGCGAACACCGCGACGACCGGCTGCCCGGACACCACGTCGGTATCGGCCGTGCCATGCCATCGCGCGCCCCACGCCGTGGTGAGGGTGCCGTCGCGGGCCGCCGTACCGCCGATCAGGTTCACCCCGGCGAACCGGGCGCCGAACCGGCTCTTCGGAACCGCGAGAACGGCTGCGGCCGAACCACTCTCGACGATCTTTCCATCCTCGACCACCACCACCCGGTCGGCCAGGGTCAGTACGTCGAGCAGATCATGGGTGATCAGCACGGCGCACCGGTCGTCGCGGGTCAGTACCCGGCGCAGCACCGTGCGCATCGCCATCGCCGCCGCCACATCCAGGCCGGTCAGCGGCTCGTCGAGCAACAGGACGTCGGGATCGGCGGCCAGCGCACGCGCCAACGCCACCCGCTGCGCCTGACCACCGGACAGTTGCCGCGGCCGGCGATCGGCCAGGTGGGTCGCGTCGACCTCGGCCAACCAGCTCCGCGCGGATTCGCGGGCCGCCCGCCGCGCGGTGCGGTGTCCGCTCCGTGGACCGAATGCGACGTTGGCCGCCACGCTCAGATGCGGGAACAGCAGCGCATCCTGCAGCAGCAGGCCCACCCGTCGGGCATGGGTGGCGACCTGGATCCCGTTCGCGGTGTCGGTCAGGACCCGCTCCCCCACCCGGATCCGGCCGATATCGGGCGCCACCAGGCCGGCGATCACGTGCAGCGTGGTCGACTTGCCCGCACCGTTGGGGCCGAGCACCGCTAGCACCTCACCGGAGCCGACCTCGAAATCGACGTCGAGGCCCCGGCTCTCGACGACCGCGCGCACCTGAAGGCTCACGTCCAGCCTCCCGCGCGCAGCCGCCGGCCGCCCAGACCGATCACCACGACGGCCGCGACCGCCACCAACAGCACCGACAGCGCGACGGCGGCATCGGCGTCGCTCTCCCGTTGCAGATAGATCTCCAACGGCAGGGTCCGGGTGACCCCCTGCCGGGAGCCGGCGAAGGTCAGCGTGGCACCGAACTCGCCGAGTGACCGCGCAAACGCGAGCACCGCACCCGACACCAGTCCCGGGCCGAGCAGCGGAAGCGTCACCCGCCACCACACCGACCCCGGCCGGGCCCCCAGGGTCGCCGCGACCACCTCATAGTCGGCCCCCGCGGTGCGGGCCGCGCCCTCCAGCGAGATCACCAGGAACGGCAGCGATACGAAGGTCTGCGCCAGCACCACGGCGGTCGTGGTGAAGGCGATCTGAACCCCCGCCGCCTCCAGGTACCGGCCGATCAGACCCAACCGCCCGAAGGCGTACAGCAGCGCGATCCCGCCCACGACGGGCGGCAGCACCAGCGGCAGCAGGATCAGCGGCCGCGTCAGCCGCACCGCCCGCCCCGTGCTGCGCGCCAGCACCAACGCCAACGGCACACCGAGCACGATGCACAACAGCGTGCTGGCCGCGGCCGTCTTCAGGCTCAGCACCAGCGCCGCGGTCGACGCGTCGCTGGAGATCAACGACCAGAACCGCGGCCAGTCCACCCGCACCGCCATCGCGACCAGCGGCAGCGCCACGAACGCCGCACCGAGCGCCGCGGGCAGATAGATCCAGCGCGGCAGACCCGGCGTGGCGGTGGAGGCGGTCAAGACCCGACGCGGTCGTCGATGACCGCAGCGGTCGGTGCGCTGGTCGGGATCATTTCCCAAACCCTAGGTGAACTCGGCGGCGGAGACCGGGCGCGCCGAATTTCGCGACCTAGCTACTGTCCAGTAACATCGACCGGTGATCGGCCTCAACGGGAGCGGCGATCAGCGGGTACACGGAGGTACATCATGGCGGAGGTGCTGGTCACCGGCGGCGACACCGAACTCGGGCGGGCCATCGCCGCGGGATTCCGCGATGCCGGCCACAACGTGGTCATCGCGGGCGCCCGGCGGGACGATCTCGAGGTGGCCGCCAAGGAGCTCGACGTCGAATCGATCGTGTTCGACAACACCGATCCGGCAAGCCTGGAAGCCGCCCGCGGCCTGTTCCCCCATCACCTCGACACCCTGGTCAACGTGCCCGCACCGCTGTGGGACGCCAAGGACCCCCGCACCTACACGCTGGCCGACCTGGCCGCGGCCTGGCGCAACAACCTCGACTCCACCGTGGTGGCGGCCGCGCTGACCGTCCAGATCGTCGGCGACCACCTGCGTTCGGGCGGCACCATCATCAACGTCGTCCCCGACAACCCGCGCGACGGCAGCGCCGAGTCCGCCGTCAAGGCCGCCGTGGCCGACTGGACCGCCGGCCAGGCCGGGTTCTTCGGCACCCGGGGCATCACCGTGAACGCCATCGCCGCCGGCCGCAGCGCCGAACCGGGTTACGACGGGCTGAGCACCACCCCGCCCGCGGTCGCCGACGAGTTCGCGCGCCTGGCGCTGTTCCTGTCCACGCCGGCCGCCCGCCACATCACCGGGCAGACGATGCACGTCAGCCGTGGTGCCCTGACCACTCTGGGATGAGCGCGCTAGGGTCGGAACAGTGACAATCCGACTCGGACTCCAGATTCCCAACTTCTCCTACGGCACCGGCGTTTCCGAACTCTTCCCGACGGTCATCGCGCAGGCACAGGAAGCCGAGGCCGCGGGCTTCGACTCGGTGTTCGTGATGGACCACTTCTATCAGCTGCCCGGGCTCGGCACGCCCGACCAGCCGATGCTGGAGGCCTATACCGCGCTCGGCGCACTGGCCACCGCGACCCAGAAGGTGCAGCTCGGCACGCTGGTCACGGGGAACACCTACCGCAACCCGACGCTGCTGGCCAAGGCCATCACCACGCTCGACGTGATCATGCGGTTCGCTCGGTGCGTTCTACGCGACCTGGGACAAGGCCCGCGAGACCTACGGGC